>CAZPUW010000173.1:0-6255 GCA_964589795.1 uncultured bacterium | reverse complement strand
GGTAGCGTTGCCATTATCACAAAAAAAAGTGACACTGAATCGAGTACGAATTACGCACAGGGTGGCATCGCCGCAGTTGTCGACCGCAAAGACCGTATCGAGTGGCACATCGACGATACCCTTAAATCGGGCGCGGGGCTGTGTAACCGCGAAGCTGTCGAACTATTGGTAAAAGATGGCGCGGAACGTATCGAACAACTCCGCAAGTGGGGTGCCGAGTTCACTATGACGTTCCGTGATGGAAAAACTGTCCTCGAACTTCATCGCGAAGGGGGACACCGCACTCACCGTATCGTCCATCGTGCCGACTTCACCGGAATGGAAGTCGAACGCGCACTCGTCGAACGGGTGAAAAACCATCCCAACATCGATCTCCACGAACATCACGCCTTGGTCGAACTTCTTACCGAGCATCAAGTTGGCGGCGGAAACGGAACGCAATCGCATTGTTACGGTGCGTATGTGCTCGATACCGAAGTTGGTATCGTCGAAACATTTGTCGCGCGCATAACAGTACTTGCGACCGGTGGCTGTGGCCAAGCATGGAAGCACACTACGAATCCCGTTATCGCTACTGGTGACGGTGTTGCGGCGGCGGCACGGGCTGGAGCGCGCATTGCTAATCTTGAGTTCATGCAATTCCATCCGACGTCGTTCCACACTCATTCCGACCAACCGGCATTTTTAATCAGCGAAGCAGTGCGCGGCTATGGTGCGCGATTGATTAATCGCGCCGGTGAACGGTTCATGGTGCGGTATCATCCCGACGGTGAGCTTGCAACCCGCGATATTGTCGCTCGTGCTATCGACGCGGAAATGAAATTGCGCGGTGACGATTATGTATTACTCGATGTAACAAAATTACCTGCACCGGAAACGCGTGAGCGCTTTCCGCAGATAGCGAATACGTTACTCACGTATGGAATCGACATGACCCGTGATCCGATTCCGGTTGTCCCTGCGGCACATTATATGTGCGGTGGTGTCGTTACAGATTTGAATGGACGGACGAGTATTTCCGCATTGTATGCGATTGGTGAAGTGGCGATGACCGGAGTACACGGTGCGAACCGGTTGGCATCCAATTCATTGCTCGAAGCGTTGGTATTTGCGCATACTGCCGCTATCGACGCGATACCCCATTTGAAGGAGAATAAGATTGGCGGGGAAGTACCGAATTGGGATGCCCGCGGTACGACCGACCCGGAAGAGTGGGTATTGATTTCGCATGACCGCGAAGAGATTCGCGAGTTGATGACAAATTATGTCGGTATCGTAAAGAGTGGGCCGCGCTTGGAACGCGCACGCCGCCGTATCGGACTCATCCGCGAAGAGATTCGCGAATATTGGAAACGCACAACGGTTACGCTACCGTTACTCGAATTGCGGAACATCGCACTGATTTCGCAATTGGTGATTGATTGCGCTACTCGCCGTCACGAAAGCCGCGGACTTCACTACCGCACCGACTATCCCAACATGCTCGATGAAGCGAAAGACACGGTATTGGATAGAGGTGTACTCGAATTGGAAAATCGGTGGTGAAAAAAAGCGGGATGTCATCCCGCGTTTTTTATCGAACAATCGAAATTGGTTTTATTTGCTCTTGCTTCCCATCTGCATTCACGACTATCCAATAATTTCCGCTTGCAAGTTGTTCGGTACCGAACGAGAATCGGCGCTCACCGGCACCAATAGCGCCATTGGCAATTTGTCCCACTTCTTCACCAAGTAAATTCACCACACTGATTCGCATTTGTGTTTTCGTGGGAATCGATAGGCGAATTGTCGCACTTCCGTTGGTTGGATTCGGATACACGTCGCCCAGCTTGAATTGTAAGGGTTGTGCGAAATTCTCATCTACCGCTGAATTTTGTGTTGCTTGATTACAAACATACAATATCCCGCCATTCAATGTATTCGCCATTGCTACGATGCCATATTCCACCGTTTCCCACTGATAAGCGTAATATGCCAGCGCGCCACCGTTGTAATAATACCGCACCATCACGGCGGGAAAAGTACCGAGTACCGTTGTTACTGTTCCGGTACTGACAACCAATCCGGTAATGGCATACGAACCCATTCCATAACTGGATGTGCCTTGCCACGTTTTGTTGAGACGGTGCGGTAAGCCAGTGGGAATCGGTGGATTCCAAATAAGATTTGGTGCACCGGTATAACCAAGTTGATAGATGTCGCTGTCGCCAACTGCAAGGTAGGTACTGCCACTTCCGGGATACCCGGAAATAATTTGGTCATAATCCATCCGCAGATTCGCTGTGGGGTACGTCGTATTACCGCTAACACTCACGAACGAAGTATTCTGGTAGTTCGTTCCGGTCGGTGTGGTAAATGACCACGTCTTTCCCGTTCCGGTTGTCAGGTCATACGAGGAACTGCTGAACCCACCGACGCGGAAATTTCGAATGCGTCCGTTCGTCCAGCCGTAATCCTCTTTATGGATTACCGGTTGTGCCGATACAGCTGTAACCAAGATGAATGTGGTGAATGCCAATAGAAGTTTCACGGTGTTTCTCCCGAGTTGTTTTCTTGTGCTTTTATGCGTTCGTGAAATTCGCGTGCCTTCTCATCGTTGCCGGTTTTTTCGTACAAATCGGCAAGTGCTAAAATACTGTCATTCGTGTCGGGATGCCCCTCGCCGAAAATTTCCATACGGAGCGCAAGAACATTTTCATGAATGGCAAGTGCCGTTTCGTATTCTTTCCTGCCGGTGTGAATACAAGCGATATAATGCTGACTCATTAAAACTTCGGGGTGGTTCCCTTCGAGAAATTCGCGGCGTATTGCCAGTGCTTTCGTTTGATACTCCATCGCGCGATCATGGTCACCCAACTCCTCATAGTTGATTCCGACACCGAAATAGCCGTACGCGGTTTCGAGATGGTGTTCACCTAATATTTCGAGACGTATTGCCAGTGATTTCTCGAAATAGGGCATTGCCCGTTCAAATTCTTTCTTCCGGTAGAGTGTAAATCCGATATTCGAATAACTGCATGCGGTGTCGGGGTGTTTTTCGCCGTGTAGCTCCAACCGTAGCGCCAGCGCCTTCTCATGCCATTCCAACGATTGGTCATATTCAAAGCGGCTCTCACACACCACACCCAGATTGTTGTAGCTATGTCCGATATCCGGGTGCTTCTCACCGAGGATGGAGAGATGGCTTGCCAATACTTTTTTGAAGTTTGTGAGTGCCGCTTCGTAATCCCCTTCAGTGTGGTAGATGATGCCAATGTTGTTATTAATCTGCGCGGTTGAAGGATGTTGTTCCCCATTCAACTCCACACTAATTGCCAATGCTGTCTCGTAAAATTTCATCGCCTGTTTGTATTCACCTTTATTGTAATTGGCAAGTCCCATCCGGCAATATGTATTCGAGATATATTCGTGCTTTTCGCCGAATAGAGTTTGATAAATCTCTAATGCCGTTTGATACGCCTGCAATGCTTCGTCGTTGTTCCCTTTCCCGGCTTTGATGTTCCCGAGATTGTAATAACTGTTGCCGGTTTCGATATGATTTTTACCAAATACTTGTAACCGGAGCGAAAGTGCCTTCTCATTATATTTCAGTGCATTTTCGTAGTCGCCTTTTTCGATATAAACCATCGCGAGGAAATTGTATGTGCTCATCGTATCGGGCTTCGTTTCACCCAAATGGGTCAAGCGAAGTGCGAGTGCTTTTTCAAAACAGTCTAGTGCGCGATCGAAAAATCCCGTATGCAGGTAAATGAAGCCGAGATAATGGTAACTATCCGCCGTTTCCTTACTATTCTCCCCTTTCGTAGCCAGATTAATTTCAAATGCCTTCCGGCAATATTTCAATGCTTGTTCATATCGGAACGCTTCCTGTTCGTATATCCCGGCATTGTCGTAATACTCAACCGCTTTCCTCCATTCTTCCGCTTTTTCCCAGTGTTCCGCGATTTCAAGATATTTTTGTTTATCCCCCGGAAATAGCGTCAATAATGTCTCTGCGGCAAGTTTATGCAACACCTGTAACCGTTTTTTGAGTTGAATGTTGTAAGCCGCGTCGCGAAGTAGCGCATGGGAAAAGATGTATCGCAATTCAGAAAGTGAACTCCATACCCGTTCCCGCTCACCAGATGAAAGGTGGGAATGTATCCGATGATGGTTTGTCGTTTGGTGTGTGATTTTATTCAGTTCGTAGTAATGCCGGATGAGTTCCTTGAGCACTTCGGTGGCAAATTCCCGACCGAGCACGCTCGCTATCTGTACGGTATCTTTGAGCCCCGTTTCGAGGCGGTCGATACGCGCCACTAATACCTGATCAATTCCGCCCGGTAATTCCAGTGTCCGGTTCGCAAGCGAATAAGCGCCGTTTTTCAATTCAATCGCACCAGTTTCCTTCAGGTGCATACAAAGTTGTTCGGTATAGAATGGATTCCCTTCCGCCCGTCCGTAAATAAATCCATTCAACTCTTGCTCGACATTCGCTTCAAGTAACTCTTTCAAGTAAATGTGCGTTTGTTCAAGTGTAAATACACTCAGGTCGATTACAGATTGAGGTACTTTCTCAACAGGCGGAAGAGTAGGTTTACTACCATCGTCGCGGTAACGGCTAGTACTGAGAATGACGAGTGGAACCGATTTAATATTGTGGGTCAGTGCTTGAAATACTTCTGCCGATTCGTTATCCAACCAGTGTAAATCTTCGAGTAAAAGCACAACCGGTTTTCGCAACGCGAATGCGAGAAATAGTTCCTTCAAGGCGGTTTGGACTAAGGCGGGACGGTCTTTTGGCGAAGCGGTAGTATATACCGAATTCTCCCATTCGAGACCCAGTAATGATGCAATCACCGACTCGATGCGATTCAGTTCCGCAATAGTTGTTTTGTCTTTTGTCAGAAGTGAAATTGAGCGCACAAATTCTGACCAGTTAGTGCGAAACTTGTTTCGCCGTACTTCAATTGTACCGCTGTCCAAATCACCGAATACTTTGCGGACAAAGTAGGAAAATGGATTGTATGGTTGCTGCAATATGCCGTCGGTTTGCAGTGTGAAGAATTGGGCACTATCGCCAAGTGCCTCCTCCAATTCCCACACCAACCGCGATTTGCCCATCCCCGCTTCACCATATAAATACACCACACCACCGAATTGGCGGTGGAATACCGGTCGGCACAATTCTTTCAATCGGTTAAGTTCATATTCTCTTCCCACCATCTGTCCGGCATAAAGTTTTTGTTCACTTGAAAGCTGTTTATCCAGTAAGCGAAATGCCGAAACTGGTGTGACAAATCCTTTAAGCGAATGTTCGCCGGATTGTTCAACGACATAATTATGCTCAATTTCATGATGAATGCGTTTGTCGAGTAACACCTCACCCCATTGCGCCGCCATTATAAATCGTGCGGCTAAGTTCACACTCATACCGATGACGGTATATTCACCACGCAATTCACTCCCGATGAAACCCGCAAATGCTTTTCCGAACGAAAGGCCGATTTTATACTTAATGCCGGGTATCGACTTTACCGCAAGCGCAAAATCACACGCCCTTTGCGCCATCTTCTCGAATGCGACCGGTGCACCAAATAATACCAGCGCCATCCACCCTTTGTCGCCGAAATCAATTTTATTGAAGTACCCACCGAATTGCGCGCAGTACGTCGCAATGCTCATCATTTGCGATGAGAGTTGTTTGTTTTCTTCGAGATGGATGAAACAGGAGACAACTTCGCGGAATTCACCAGCAGTATGCAGACAACGGATGTTCGCCGGAACAAATGCCGCTTGTGGAATAGTCGTGTGCTTTGGTTTAGGCAGGGTTTCAGTGATGGTACAACCAGTTACACGGTGAAAATTCCCGGCAAGCTTTTTGAATGTGAATCGTTTATCCGCTTTTAATTCTGTTCTGATTTCATGCGAACAGATTACATCATTTGTACCGGCATGGTGTTCGCTTGCCGCACACTCCTCAATCGCCGCGCCGCAGAACCAATAGAGATGCTGTTTCGGATGTGGGAGGATTTTCCACGCAATGTCACCTTTACCGAGACCGACATGAACGGAGAGGGGATATACACCGAATTTTGTCGATTGCGTTCCGTGTAATTCGAAATGATTTTTTATTTCCCAACCTGATGCGACTGCGGAAGAGTTCGTCGTTGATTTTTTCGGAAAGATTGCTGTGAATGCATCACCGGCAAATCCCGAAACGAAACCGCCATGGGCATAAATGATGTTGATTGCCGGTGCAAATATACGGTTGAT
>CAZPUW010000172.1:0-6256 GCA_964589795.1 uncultured bacterium | reverse complement strand
GACATGAGTACGTTCGGTAAAACCGGGAGAAAGTAACTCGGCAAACTTATCGAGAAAGTATGCTAAATCACGGTTCCACGCAGCTTCGTCAAATACATCTCCCTGATAGCAAACGGTACGGTCGATTTGTGTCCCCGCTTGGATCTGAAATTCTGTCAAAACCGTTACCGCTTCTTCATAGTCGGTTGTCACAGTGGCATAAGGAAACCGTCCGCTTTCGGCTTCACGCAGCCGTATCAGCTTTTTGAAAAGGGTTTCATCGCCGAGGTCTTCGAGCAAATATAAATAACCGGTTTCATTGGCAATGAGAAGGAGTGGTACTGGCAAATGCATACGGTGAAAGGTGTTGGTAAACGAAAGGAAAGCGTTATTCTCGGATTGATTCGGCCCATAGACACCAATTACCGAATTGTTTCCAGTGCGGAAACGGTAGAGGCAACGCGAGGAGGCGTCCCCTTTTAACGCCGTCTGCTCAGTGGGTGATGTCCCAAAAACTTCACGGTATAAAGTGGTTAAGATTTCCAACTGTTTTTCAGTTGGAAGGGAAGTGGTTGCGATGGGTTCAGCGTGCGGCACGTTCAGTATTTCCATTACCCATTTGGCGAATGCGGTCGAATACTGCATTCGCAATAGCGGCATGTCGTTCTTTAGAATCCAGTTCCTCACCAATCGAAAGAAATTCTTCCGGCGGTATCGGTTTACCGATATTAATTATCAATGGTTCCTTTCGAAATTGTTTTCTATCCATCCGCCAGCTTCCCTCGATACGCAGGTGTACGATAGGTGCCGGTGCCATTTGTAGCAACATCCCCATCCCCCCTTTAATCGGAAGAAATGTACCGTCGAGTGACCGCGTCCCTTCGGGGAAAATCAGAACCGCACCCCCTTTTTTTACTTCATCGGTCAACCTGCGAATAACATCTTTGTCAAAGCCGGTGCGATTTACCGGTATTGAATTCAGGTACGAAATTAACTTACCGAGCAATCCTTTAAACAACGTACGCTTGGCGGCAAAGAATATTTCGCGCGGAATAGTCGAACCGACAATCGGTGGATCGAAATTCGATTGATGGTTGGATACAATCCACAATGAACCGGTACGCGGCACATTCTCAAGCCCCACGACTTTCAAGCCACCAAGAATACGCAGGCCGAGGTGAGCAAACTCTTTGACGAACCAATATCCAAATCGCATGTTGTTCATCTAAATTGTTGTCCAAGCTTCGGTAAAACCGCGTTCACGCGCCCACCCGACAATTTTTTCGACCACTTGTTCGATGGAAAGCCCCGTACTATCCAATTTTTTCGCATCCCGCGCACACCGCAATGGGGAAGCATCCCGCTCGGAATCGTACTTATCCCGTCGTCGTAATTCGAGTATCACTTCCTCAACGTTTTTTTCGATACCCTGTTTGCGCAAATCAATTTGACGGCGTTCGGCACGCACTTTTTCATCGGCAAGAAGAAATACCTTTAAGCGGGCATCGGGAAATACCACCGTACCAGTATCCCGCCCCTCCAATACCGCACCCTCTTTCCCGGCGGTTCGCTGAATTTTTACCATCCGTTCCCGTACGGCGGGATGGGCGGATACCGGGCTGACGTTTGCCGTCACTTCCGGCGTCCGAATCGCTTTCGAGACATCTTCCCCATCTAACAAAGTCCTGCCATCAGCGGTAAATTCAACCGCCGTGTTGTCCACCATCGCCACTAATGCGATGCCATCATTGACATCCGTACCCGTACGCAACGCCTTGAGGGTAAGAGCGCGGTACATGGCACCCGTGTCGACATGGGGCAGTGCAAGGAGCTTGGCAACCCGCTTCGCGACCGTGCTTTTTCCCGAGCCGGAAGGGCCGTCAATTGCTACTACCAAAAGGTGTTGGTCGCGATACTTATTTATCTGAAAACTCATGGTTAAATTCAGTTAACCCCAGACGGGTGGATGATTGTCCTTTTAATAGTATGGATGTACCAAGATAAGGCCTCTCTACCGCGCGGAAAAACGATTTTCTTATGGTATATTTCTTTTCAAATGTACTGAGAGTGGAACCGGGTTGCTGAACTTTTCATACTACCCGTACGTACCACTTATTCACAGCATAATGAATTTTGATTTGGATACATGAAGTTTACCGTTCGTAGCAAACACGTAGCATTTTACCTGATACTCGGCATCATTTCGATGGTGTCTGTTTCGTGCTCACCGGGTCGCCAAGACCAAGGTTTGCCGCCTACGATATACGTGTCGGGGACATCGCAGGAGCGGCTCTCGCGTGCCATTCTCGCACGCACTTGGGAGTCGTTGCGTCTGGTGCATGACCTCCAACGCGGATTTGCACTACCACATCCATTGCGCGACACAACCCGCCTTCAGCCATCCGATAGCTCTTACTACACACGACGGCAGGGCAATCCCGATACCTTAACCGAGATGGTGCGGTTTGTCCCCGATATCTGGCTGATTCCCAGCGCACGCGCGGATTCCGTGATTTACCGCTGGGAAGTATATGGCGGTGATACCGCACAAAACGGTGTTTATGCATATCGCATTGCTTCGAAACGGCTCGCACCGGATTCTCTCGCCCACCTTACCGGTACGGTACTGTATGGGCAACGGTTCTATCAAGTTGCGACCGATGGTTACCTCTACGATTATTCTTATGATATTTATGCGACATTCGACGAACCGGGTGGAGCGCCACCTCCGACCGGCGGTGCACTGTACCAATGGAACGGGCTGGTATTGACGTGGGAGTCTGACGGTATTCCCACTCAATGGACATTCACCGGGACTTCTCATCGTAACGATGATGGAAGCTGGTCGGAAAATTTTGCAATCGACGGCGACACCTTCGTGCAGGCAACACTTGACAGCAGTGGTGTCGGCACGTTTCGCAACGGTTGGGATAATTTCGGACGCTCCTACAATTTCGCTCCCTGATTCTAATTCTATTACTTACTCCTATAGCTCTCCTTTGATAGAAGCTACGCTCTTGCGGCGTTATCGCCGTTTTCTCGCGGATGTCCGCCTCGTCGATGGCACGGAAACTACCGTCCATTGTCCGAATCCGGGAAGAATGACTTCGGTGTGTGAAGAGGGAGCAAAAATCCGCTTGATTGCCACTCCCGACAACAAAATGGCGTTTCGCTGGATACAATCATTGACCCCGTATGGCTGGGCGGGCGTGGATACCATGCTCCCGAACCGCATAATGGGAAAAGTGTTCCGCACGAAACCAATACCGGGGTGGGGAAAGGCGGAATTAGTCGAACCGGAAGTAAATGTGGTCGATAGCCGGTTTGATTTTCGCCTGATGTTCAATAAGCACTTTCGACTCGTCGAAGTAAAATCAGTGACGTGGTTCGACGAAACAACGAATCAATTCCTTTTTCCTGATGCACCGAGTGTACGAGCGGTAAAACACTTGAATACATTGATACAGCAGAAACAACACGGGATGGATTGTTCCATCGTTTATGCCGTTCAACACCCCGCCCATGGTAAAGTTTGTGCGGCACACGAACTCGACCCGTTGTACGCGGAAACAGTTGATAGAGCGAAGAATGCCGGAGTCGAATTCCGCGCTTTTTATCTCCAAGCACTACCGGATTGTGTGGTTTGGACTGGTGAGGAATGTGAAGTGTGACACGGATTGCCCAAAAGAACGGGGAGAAAACGCTATTGAATTACACTTTTTCTGCTTAAATTGATATCTGCTACCCTAATTACTGGAAGAACCATGAACAACGATACCCCCCATATTCACAAACATAAAGCCGTGACGATGAATCGCGATGCACTGAAAATTCGCATCACATTCTACATCGCATTCGCATTTTTCTTTTCGATTCTGCTGGCGTGGTGGAATCAAATCGACTTATTCTACATCAAGCACAAAATCGACTTCTTCAATTGGCCGGCGGCAACGATGGAGACCATTTTGCAGATTGCCCTCGCGACACTCGTTATCTATACGACGCGGTTCGCCATCGCACGGTTGAAGTATCTCGAAGGGTTCCTCCCGGTGTGTGCGTCGTGTAAACGAATCCGCGTCGTCGAAGAGTGGGTACCGCTGGAGCTTTATCTGCGCCAACATTCCGAAGCGGAGTTCACCCACGGTATGTGCCCGGAATGCATCGAACTACATTACGGCGAATTCCTGCGGAAGAGCGCCGAAGCGCAATAATCGCGGTTATCATGGCTATTCATGTGCAGGCGGCTTGCCTGCACATTTTTTTTGCGGTAACATTGCTGTCGTTATTGGGTATTGAATAAGGAATATCGGATTGAAAACTATTTTGACACGATTGGGATTCATTCTGCTCATCAGCGCATTTATCCTGCAAGTAGCGTGCGCGGAAGATGCACCGAAGACGCTCGATTTCGGCGGTGCGGTAGTGAATCGCTATATCTGGCGCGGACTTGATTTGCTCGAACATGCACCGGCGTTCCAGCCGTATGTGACGTGGTATGCGGGCAATACGGGCTTCAGCGCGAATGTGTGGTACTCGTGGGCGTTGACGAAACGAGATGAAGCTGTGATTCGCAGGAATGATGAGATAGATTTATCCGCGAGTTATGTGAAGACGTTCGGCGCAGTGCAGACGACACTGGGAATGATTTACGTGAATTATTATGTGCAGAAGGCGGTACCAACGAACGTCAATACCGCCTATGAAGGGATATTCGGTGCGGCTCTGCCGAATGTACCGCTCGCACCATCGCTGATTTGGAACCACAGCTTCAATCCCGATGCGAAGGGGGAATATGTGACGCTGGGGTTGACGTACGCTCAACCGGTGGGCGGATTGCCGACGCCGCTCGTATTCAATGAAATGACGGGCTACTCGACGCAGGGGTGGTTTGTGGATGATAACGGCAACCAGAAGCGCGGCATCAGCGATGCGAATTTAGCGGTGTCGGAAGATGTGCCGTGGGGCTCGGTAACGGTGACGCCAAGCGTGGCGGTGAATTACACGCCGAACAAGAACAGCCGGCACGATCAGACGGCATTTGTCGGGAGTTTGACAGTAAAACAAAGCTGGTAAGTTTTCCGGTCGGATAGGATTTATCCTGTCCAACCCGTGATTCGCGAGGAACGAAGGTAGCAACCTTGTGCTACCGTAGTGACGTGGCGATCATTCAAAGTGGCGTCCGTTGGGTAACGGACGCCTTTTTTCTTTTCGTAGGACAGGCACTCTTGCCTGTCCATTGTTGTTGCGGGTTTGCGGGGGGTTGGTTTAGTAAGTGAGTAAAAATTAAGCATGGTTTCAGCAAGTTAGGAAATGCTATTTGAAAAATCTGAGAAGTTTACAAATTTATCTTTCAGGAGGAGAGAAGAAGTCCCAATCTTTTTTGTTACGACTAAAGACTGGAAATTGTGGTCCAGTGGGCGAAACATATATACCTTGATAGCTGGAATAAACATCCTTTTCACTATCTAATTTTTTGGGAAAATAAATTGTATTGAAGGTAATTTGAGCTACTCTCAAACCAGGATAAAGATGCAAAGGTACCACACCCATGTTGACTAACTCTAAAGTTAAACAACCCCTATAACCTGGATCTACATTCGGCGCCGTTGCAATGATGAGTCCTAATCTCCCCCAAGAAGATTTAGACAATACACTAGCACTTACATCAAGTGGCATTTTTATGAACTCTAAAGCAGATCCTAAAACGAGTTGATTGGGGTGCAATGTAATACTTTGACCACGTTCTAACTTAATTTTTGTAAAGTATTTTCTGTTTTCTTTTTCAAAATTACGTGAAAATAAATCTAAATTGGGGAATGAACTTTGCTGAAATGTTACAAACTCAAATCCTAAACGTAAGTCTATAGAAGAATCACCAATTTGTGGCGAATCTCCACTATCATCAAGTTCCAATAATGGTGCTAAATATATAGATTCTTTGTCATTAATGGGTAGTCCCAATCTTCTAACTAATTCATTGTGAGTTAACGTTGCCATGGACCACTTCCTAGGATTTTGTATTTAAAAAATTTTCGTACAAGTGATTTGCATGAAAACTCCATAATCCCAAACGATTCAAATTTTTCATAAATTCTTCTTTTACTAAATAATTTTTATTTGAGCATTCATTTAATATCCACAATGCGAAAAATATAGTAGGGGGATCAAACGAAGGGTTGTTTTTGCGATCAATGTTATTCTCAATAATTACATTTTTGGATATTGGCGGAATATGCATTGCGAGAGCAATCAGAGCGTTAGGAAGTTGTTTATTTAG
>CAZPUW010000171.1:0-6258 GCA_964589795.1 uncultured bacterium | reverse complement strand
TGTTTCACCGGGTTTGTAGCTGGATAGCAGTTGAAAATTGGAATTCATCGCGATACGCGCGACACCGGCTTCATTGTCGGCGACATAAATGGTATCGTCATGTACACAAGCAAATTCCGGTTCACCGGGAGTAACAATATTTGCAATCCTTGGCATTTGCTGATCCAGCGCACTAACTGGATTGGTATGCTTGGTACATCCAGCAATGATAGCGATGGCAACCGTTAATACGGTTAGGATTGTTATCGCAGTCGGTAGTGCATGTTGCTTTTTCATAGCGACTTCCTCCAGTAATGTCGTTACAACTTAACGATGCGTGCTTTCCCCGGAAGGAAGCTATTGAGTGCATCGCGTGAATCGAAAATAAGTTTTGAGTTATCGGTGACTAATTGATAATCAACCGATTTATGGTCGGTGCTGATTAACACAAGATCGTATTTCGCAATTGCTTCTTTAGTCAACGGAACGGATTTTATTGTTGATGTTTCGTTTCCGGGATCGCGTATTTGCGGTACATAGGGGTCGTGGTAGTCGACGACTGCACCTTTCCTGCGCAAGAGAACGATTAAATCGAGAGAAGGAGATTCGCGAACATCATCGATTTCGCGTTTGTATGACATTCCCAATAAAAGGATTTTAGAGCCCTTTAACGCACGTCCTTCGTCGTTCATTAAATCAAGAATGCGGTCAACGACAAACTCAGGCATGTGGCTGTTTATTTCAGTAGCCAGTTCAATAAACCGTGCACGATAGTTATGCGAACGTAATTTCCATGCGAGATAGGAAGGATCGATAGGGATACAATGTCCACCAAGACCGGGTCCGGGATAGAACGGCATGAAACCGAATGGTTTCGTCGCGGCAGCCCGTACTATCTCCCAGACATCGACTTTCAGCACATCGCATATAATGGCAAGCTCGTTGACTAAGCCGATATTGATTGCACGGAATGTATTCTCATACAACTTTACCATTTCAGCAGCAGTCGCACTATTTACGCGAACGATATTCGCGATAACGGTTTCGTAAAACGCGACTGAAACATCACAACAAGCCGGTGTAGCACCACCAACTACTTTCGGGGTGTTTTGAGTATGATAAGTGGGATTGCCGGGATCAACCCGCTCCGGGCTGAAGGATGCAAAGACCGATTCACCAATTTTCAATCCGGTAGCTTCCAGTTTCGGTACGACGACTTCATTGGTAGTTCCGGGATAAGTTGTCGATTCCAGCGTAACGAGCATACCGGCATGGATTGCGTCAGTCATCATTTCGAGCGCATCCACGATGTAACTCATATCGGGATCGCCGGTTTTGTTCAATGGGGTAGGAACCGTAATCGCAACGACATCTGCTTTCTTAAGTTCCATGAAATCGGCAGTGGCATGCAATTTACCGGATGAGGTGTACTGTTTCAACTCGGCATCGTCGACATCACCGATATAATTTTCACCACTGTTCACTTTTTTGATTTTACCGGTATCGACTTCCACACCGATAACTTTGTAGCCGGCTTTGGCAGTTTCTACAGCAAGCGGTAAACCAACGTAACCGAGACCGATTACACCAATAACAGCAGATCGTTCCTTAAATTTGACAAGCAGTTGTTCGCGATACGACATGAAAACTCCTGAAACCGCAAATAAATAGGGTAAATACAGAAAGTATAGTTTGTATGTAATTGTAAGAATCACTTCAAGTTGGACTTACGAGTCCAACTCAGATATCTTGTAACTTACGTACATACAAGGTAAAACGGAATCAAGGATTAGACAACTACCGCCGAATAACGGGTTAAGGAAAGAAAAGATACAAAATGGAAATGAAAACAGGAGATTTAACAAGACCGATTTGGGAACGGCTAAGTGGCCCAAAAGTGAGGGTCGTTTTGGTCGCACCGCAAAATGAGGGAAATATTGGCGCCGCAGCACGGGCATTACGTGTAAGCGGGTTCAACGAATTGGCTATTGTCGATTTACAGCACCCGTTGGATCGTGGAGCGGCATACGCCATGGCATGGGGTTCTGTAGATATTTTACAAAATGCCCTCCTGACGGATGATTTTGAAACCGCAATCAGCGACAGTGTTATAACGGTAGCGACGACGGCCCGGCCACGGCACAGCAACCGAACATCGTTAGACCCGCGGGAATTAGCGCTAAAATTGTCGGAATACCCGTCAACTTCACGGGTATCGGTGGTATTCGGACGGGAAGATACCGGTCTTACGAATGATGAGATGGAACGATGCGAACTCTGGACGACAATTCCAGCGGCGGTGCCGTATCCATCCTATAATCTTGCGCAATCCGTCCAAGTTGTTTTGTATGAGCTTTTCCGTGCTTTCCATGCGGCACCACCCGCAGAAAATCGCGGAAAATCGAGCCCGGAAGAAGTCGAATGGTTTTACAAACGGGTTCGGGAACGGTTAGACCAGAACGGCTTTGTGCCTCGTGACGGAATGGACAATTTTATCAATCATGCGCGGGGCATTTTGGGTGAAGTAATGACGGATGAGCATGCGGCGGGATATTTGCACAAATTCCTTGATGGGTTACTTGGCATTCGAAAAAAATAGATTCAATCAGAAATCACGTATCATACTGTGAACTACGACATTAAAGTCCTCCGGGAGTACAACTTCCCGACTTTCCTACTCGTATTTTGATTGCCGTTGTATAAACGCAATGTTATATTGTTAACTTCGAACAGCTCTGTAATAACGAGGTTACAATTACTTCCGTTGCGTTGGTTATGACCATTCGTTAACGGATGTATTACTACGTATGTATGCACTCATCCATTGATTTTACCAATTTTATAAAAACAGTTTTGGTATTGGTTGAAAATTCAATCCGATAGGAGAAGTGAATGAATCTTCGCGCGAACCAATCGTTGGAACGCTATCTGCAGGAAATCGGTGAAGTACCCCTGCTTACAGCAGAAGACGAAATCGAGCTTGCTAAACGGATTCGCAAAGGAAATCGCGATGGAGAACGTGCACTCGAGACATTGACGAAAGCCAATTTGCGCTTTGTCGTCTCGGTGGCAAAGCAGTACCAAAATCAAGGGTTGTCGCTAAGCGACCTTATCAACGAAGGAAACCTTGGCTTAATCAAAGCGGCACGGCGATTTGACGAAACGCGCGGATTTAAGTTCATCAGTTACGCAGTGTGGTGGATTCGTCAGTCGATATTGCAGGCACTCGCGGAACAATCGCGCGTGGTGCGATTACCGTTAAACCGCGTCGGTGCAATCAACAAGATTACCAAAGCATATTCGACAATCGAACAACAACAAGAGCGCGAACCCACCGTAGACGATATCGCGGAAGCGCTCGAAATGTCACCGGTAGAAGTACTGGAAACATTGAAGATGAACGGTCGGCATTTGTCGATGGATGCACCGTTCAGCCAAGGGGAAGACAACCGGTTACTCGATATCTTACAGGATGAATCGTCCCCATCCCCCGACGTTGATTTAGTACGCGACTCACTGGAAAAAGAAATTGAACGGGCGCTTGCAACATTGACCGAACGTGAAGCAGACGTAATTCGCTGGTACTTCGGCTTGCAGAAAAAAGATGATGTCGATCCGACACTCCCACCGGAAGTCGAAGACGTACACCTCCCTGCACTCACATTAGAAGAAATCGGTGAAAAACTCAAACTGACACGGGAACGCGTCCGCCAAATCAAAGAGAAAGCCATCCGGCGACTGCGCCACCCTTCACGATCACGCGCACTTCGAGCGTATTTGGGATAAACTCTTTTTATGAAACTTTTAGAGGTTGGGCAGATTGCCCAACCTCTTTTTTTGTATCTTGGTATGATAAATCAGGAGTAAATCATGCCGGAAAACGAACTTTCGATTGATGCTAAAACTACCGCGTTTGTGGTTATTGACTTACAAAAAGGGATCGCGAGTCAACAGACGATGCCGCACGCCGCGAGTAGTGTCGTTGCGAATTGTGCGAAGATTGCGGATAAATTCCGCCAAGCGGGTGCACAGGTGGTGTTAGTACGGGTTGCATTCGTGGAAGATGGGAGCGACCGGGTACAAGTTCAGGTTGATTCGACACCTTTCCGTAGCGGTGCATTGCCGGCTGATTGGAGTATTATTGTACCGGAAATGGGACCGAAAGAACACGACATTGTGATTACGAAAAAGCAGTGGGGGGCGTTTTACGGAACAGAACTCGATTTACAGCTGAGGCGGCGTGGTATCAAGACAATTGTGATTGGCGGTATCTCAACCAATTTCGGAGTAGAATCGACAGCACGGGATGCATTCGAACATAATTATGCATTGATATTTGTCGAAGACGGAATGGCTGGTTTAAAAGCGGAAATGCACGAATTTGCGGTACAGAATATTTTCCCGAGATTGGGAAGAGTAAGAACGACACAAGAAGTATTATCGGGGTGGTGAGGCGTTACCTAATCATCGCGACTAATTTATTGCGCAGATAGACCCACTTGATTCCATAATTGTATTTTACTTCATCGTACCCATCGACAATACGCTCGGATGAAGTGATGCGCTCAGTGTAGCGTGGTTCGCCGGCGTTGTCAATCATCTCGCGGTAGGACATCCCTAAACGGATGCGCTCCGCTTTCTTTTTCCAGATCACCATCTCTTCATTGGATACTTCGGTGACACGCGGCTTGATTTCGGTCGCGTGTTTTTTCTGTTTCCGGTCGGCAAGGTCGGCGGGATTTGCTTTGCGGAGGAAAGTCAGAGTATTGAATACAGTAACGGATTTCACTTTGACAAACAGTTTGACAGGGACATCGCACTCACCGCGATAGATGAACGAGCAGACATTATCGCTGACATCGGCGATGCTGGTCTTTTTCGTCAGGACAACTTTATCGAGGAGAAATGCGGATTTGTCATTTAACTCGATGGTTATCGCACCGTTACTCGAATCGCTCAGGATGTAACCACTGTCTGCGCTGACCATGCAGTTGTAAGATACATTGTGTTTGTCATGATTGAGGCGGAACTGGATGACGCCGGTACTTTTGTATGAGACGAAGGGAAAGACCAAGACGGAATCGCCGAAGGAGCGGTAGAGTTTTTCCTGCTGAAATTGGTCGGTAATATCGTCGTAGTTGCGTTTGATAATGGGGAAAAAAATGGCAATTACGATAACAATACCGGCGAGGATGAGGATATTTCGTTGTCTGTTGGTCATTAGGATGATTCCGGGGTAATTCCGTTTGTTCTATAAAATAGGGGTTTGAGCAAGCAACAGCAAGCAAATAATACCGCTATTTCGAGATCGGCTTTAGCGGATACCACCGTTTGTAGAACCGCCGATTCGAGAAGGAAAAACTCTTTCGTTGATAATTACCGCGAAGGAAATATTGCACACGCAGAGGTAAACTTTTGTAGATTTTTTTTGCTACATCGCGCATTGACTTTTTCGCGTTGGCGGATTGCTCAGAAGATTCAGTGAATTTGTTGTACTCGGATTGGTAGTCGGATTGGATGGGACTGGCGACGAACAGCGGTTTGACGGCGGTGCGTTTGGCGTGAACCATCATCATGACAGGAGTCCGGCTTTTCAATCCGACGCGGCCACGCACAACTACGGGGTCGGTGACCGAGTAACATTTTGTTCGTGGTGATAGCTCGGCACCGGGGTAGGGGTGTTTCTCGACGATGACGTCGCAGATTTTAAATCCATTTTCCGGTTGGAAGATGCGGAAAAAGAGTTCCGGGCTAAATTGGTAGAAGCCGTGCCCGGCGTGGTTATTGCACATCGTGAAGATGAAGATACTACCGCCCGGTTTAACCATATTCATGCAATTCGAAACGGCTACCGGGAAATTAAAAATGTGCTCGAGCGAACCACCGTCGATTACCACATCGTATTTTTCATAATACTTGGGGTCAACCGGTTGGTTCATATCGTGGATGATAGTACACCCTTCATATTCGCTGTAGTCGATGGATGAAACATTTTTCGCATCGAGGAATAGGGTAAAGAATTTGTCGATATGTTTTTGGGAAGATAGTCCGGTGATGTCGTGGGTTAGTCCGCAGAATTTTGCCAAGCGTACGATTTGGGATTGCGAGAGGTATTGATCCTGATGCCCGATGGTAAGGATTTCGTCGAACTTGACGTGATTAAGTTTTGCCCGGACAAGGAGGGCGGCGTTATTGAAGATGATGCCCAATGAAGACCTTTCAATCTACTAGTTGTCTGTATGTATACAGTGAAATCCTGAGGACAATAAGGAGAAATTT
>CAZPUW010000170.1:0-6262 GCA_964589795.1 uncultured bacterium | reverse complement strand
GTGTTGTTGTAGTATGCGGGATAAAAGGTGGAATCGTAGCTGTTGTTTCCCGCCGCACAAAACATCAACATCCCGGCATTAAAACAAGCTGTAATCTGATTTTGCATGTTTTCATCGCCGGAACCGGCAAATGCCCCATAGGAATTATTGGTCATTTTCGCACCCATCGCCAGCGAATAATCCCATGCTAACGAGGCGAACGCATAACTTAAGTACCGCACGGAATCATCGACCGAAATCCGGCAAATCATCAATTTTACTTTACTGCCGGGCGAAGCGACTCCGATACCATTATTGGTACGCGCGGCGGCACAACCCGCAACGTGCGTACCGTGTCCGAAGCCAGCAGCCCAATATTGATGATCTTGTACATTGTTGTTGTCGTCGGTGAAATCCCAACCATAGAAATCATCGACGTAACTGTTGGAGTCGTTGTCGACGCCGTTGCTGTCAGCGGCAGAAATTAACCCATCGTGGTTTATATCCTCACCGGGATTAATCCAAATATTGGGAGCAAGGTCCTGATGAAGAACATCAGTTCCCATATCGCAAATCGAAATGATGACCGTACTGTCGCCGTGGGTGCAATCCCACGCCTGAGCACAATTCAGGGAGTCAAGATGCCACTCCTGATTAAAGTCGGGGTCGTTGGGAGTCTCTGCCGGTTCCCATAATCCATTCTTACCAGCGGTAATCACACCGGGAACTTTTCTGATATCAGATAAGAAAGTTTCGACTGGTGTTTCGGGTGGAAATTGTAGCCAGTATAACCAGCGGCGGTCGATATTTCCATTTACCGGCGCTTTTGCGAGTGGGGTAAGATTGCGAACGAAATAGACATTATATTTCGCGAAAAAGTCGTCTAATTCGGTATCACCGGTAGTAACTGTTTTTCCATCGGGGTGGTAGGAATTCGAAAGTGGAAAATCGAATTTGACGATTGCTTGTCCAAGCAAATAGGTTTTGTCGGAGGAGATGATATCCGCCGGGCGATTCCCATGTTCTTTTCCCCATTGTCGAGGCAGCGCTAACGCGGCACAGGAAAGCGAGAGCGTTGTTACCGCAGATAAAATAATTAGAATGAAAGAAGACAGGGTTGTCGGGAAAAATAATTTTTTCATAGCAAATCCTAAGCAGAATAAGAACAGGGTGGTAACCGGACAACTTTAAATATACGAACAGTTTTAATAATTACTATGGCTAAAATGAAAACGGACGTGCATTGGTACACGTCCGTTTTGGAATTGCAAGCCCTCTTACTTCGTCAATAACGCTTTCTGGGTAAATATCCGGTTTCCAGCTTCCATCCGAATGAAATATAATCCGCTTGCATTCGATGCGGCATTCCATGTTATGGAGTAGTTACCCGCTTGACGGTGTCCATCCAACAATGTGGCAACCGTACGACCGGTTACATCGAATACGGCTAACTTCACAAGTCCGGCATTCGGCAATGCGAAGTGAATCGTGGTCGATGGGTTGAATGGATTCGGGTACGGCGTACTTAGTGCATAGGATTTTGGTAAAGCGCCCGCTACCGGTTCATTTACAGTAGTCTGGCGGAATTGATCCAGAACGCGCTGGAAGAATGTTGAGCGGTGAACATAACTTCCATTCTGGTTTATCGACTCGACTGGGAAGCCGCAATATACAAAGTTGAGGTGTCCATTGGTTCGGACATACACGACACCGGAAGCACTGGTGATATTGTAATTCCATGCCGTAGCAGCACCATTTGCGGGCGACAAAACATTCGCGGATTGGGTATTCTGCGCACCACCTCCATTAGCGCCGTTCAGATACAGATTCATACCGTCGCCAAGGGCATCACCACTCACACCAAGTAACCGGCGATCTGAAACCGTACCCGACCACGAGGCATGGAGCCACGTCAAGTGGAAGGAACTACTTCCTAAATCGCTACCGGCACCCTGACTGGAGAAAAGTAAACACTTTCCATTTTGTTGGAGCCATTGGATACGGCTTTGAGCATCGACAGACAAAACATTTGTCATCCGGTTTCCCGTGAACCAGAAGAAATCACTATAACGATTTAATGTTACGGTGTCGGGGATTCCTTGTGAAGCGACATGCCATACATCGCAGATTTCATGCAACGAATCGAGTGCGCTGACATAATAATTTTCAAACGAATCACTACCGTCGTCATCGACTACTAAAATCTGTACTGCGCCAAGCGTTATTTCGAAATGCCCGACTTCGCGGTGGAACGGTAAGTTACCCGGATTGCGACCGCCAGTAAAAATTTGAACGGTTGTACGATGAACCGGTGTACCTACCGGTACATAAAACTTGAATTGCTCCGAAGAATAACTTGTATTTACATCGCGGGTTCCGACATAAATCGAATCAACGAGTGGGACTAAAAAAGTATCGTTGAGGGCAAGTTTGTAGTAAATGTTCTGCCCACCAAGATGTCCTGCGGGATTGGTAACTGTAAACCGGAGGCACACGGTATCACCGGGTTCGGCTTCACCGTTCGGAATTCCGTTAATCGTATCGCGAATTGCGAAACCGGTAAGGGTATCGAACGGAAATTGAGTCGCTACCGCTTTGCCGACGTCAACCCGTCCCCAACCTAACTTGTGGGCTCCGATATTGGTATTCAAATTGTCGATATTCGTCGCGGTATGAAATAAAGTATCTCGAACCGCGATATTAGTTGCACCGGGCATCACACTCCACAATAATGCCATACATCCGCAGGCGGTCGGACCTGCCATCGAAGTACCACTCTCGTTGACATAAGCGGTGTGGGTTGCGGTATTAATTGTCGACAGGATATTTGATCCCGGTGCAGTGATACCAATCCACGCCCCGTAATTGGAAAAGTATGACCTGATATCACCTACATCACTTGCGGCGACGGCAATAACGTTATTGTATGCGGCAGGATAAAACATCGAATCAATGCCGTTGTTCCCTGACCCTCCGAAAACCAGCATGCCATCGTTAAAACATTGTGTGGCTTGGTTTTGTTCCATATCGTCAGGATAATACGAACCCCAACTGTTATTTATAATTTTCGATCCCATCGCATCTGCATAACTCCAAGCATCCAATGCAAACGCACCGCTAAGATAGGCCATCGAATCATCCATTGAAATCCGGCAAATCATCAACCGTACTTTGTTGCCGGGCGAGGCGATACCGATACCATTATCCGTTCGTGCGGACGCGCATCCGGCAACGTGTGTACCGTGTCCATAACCATAATTAGAATTCCAGTAATGCCGATCCTGCACATTATTATCGTTGTCGGTGAAGTCCCATCCATAAAAGTCATCGATGTAATAATTTTGATCATTGTCCACGTTGTTGCTGTCGGCTGACGTGATATGACCATCCTGATTCATATCTTCACCGGGATTAATCCAGATATTGGGTGCAAGGTCCTGATGAAGAACATCAGTCCCCATATCGCATATCGTAATCACGACGTTCGAATCACCTTGCGTATAATCCCACGCTTGCGGACAATGCATCTGATTTATTTCCCATTGATTGTTAATCATTGGGTCGTTAGGCATGTACAGCGGTTCGTACACGTTATTTTTACCGACTGTTACGACGCAGGACACTTGTTTCATATCGGTAAAGAACGCCTCGAGAGAATTTTCCGGTGGAAACTGCAGCCAATAAATCCAGCGGCAATCAATATCATTTGTTTTTTTCGGGGCTTTTGCCAACGGGGTTATGAGTCGGGAAAAATAGACTCCATGTTTCGCAAGGACTCTGTCCAACTCCGGTATTCCAAACGAAATTGGCGTCCCGTTTTTATGGTAAATGTCTTTCAACGGACAATCGAATTTTACCAGCGCTTGTCCGAGACAATATGTTTTATTGGCTGAGAGAACATCGGCAGGACGGTTGCCATGTTCCGGCCCGTACTGAAGAGGTAAAGCAAATACACTACCGGAAATCAAAATTGCTAAATAGGGAATAAACATAAAAATGGGGAAAGAAGCACGACTCATGAAGCACCTCACTGCGGTTGTTGTATGAAATAGACACAAAAAAGCGGAGAAATAAAAAGGAACTGAGGTTAAACATTCTATATAATGTACAAGATTCTTTAAGGCGAACCAATAAAAAAAGGCATATTATAAAATATGCCTTTTCTTAATAGAAATGTAATAAACGTTACTTTGTCAATAACGCCTTTTGGGTAAATACCCGGTTACCCGCTTCCATGCGAATGAAATAAAGACCGCTTGCGTTCGAGGCGGCATTCCATGTGATGGAATAGTTACCCGCTTGACGGTGTCCATCCAACAATGTGGCAACCGTACGACCAGTTACGTCAAATACCGTAAGCTTCACAAGTCCCGCATTCGGTAGTGCGAAGTGAATTGTTGTCGATGGGTTGAATGGATTCGGATACGGTGTACTCAATGCATACGATTTTGGTAACGCGCCTGCTACCGGTTCGGTTACTGCTGTACCACGGAATACATCTAAAACACGGCGGAAGAAATCAGTACGCGGCGAGTAGATACCGTTCGCGTTTATTGATTCAACCGGGAAACCGCAGTAAATAAAATTCACATTCCCGGTATTAGAGAGTGTATAAACGATACCGGAACTGCCGGTAATATTGTAGTTCCACGCCGTTATCGAACCGTTAGTCGGGGTGAGAACGTTAGCCGCTTGGGTGTTCTGGGCACCACCACCGTTAGCGCCGTTCAGGTACAGATTCATGTTCTGTCCGAGGATGTTGTTCGCAATACCCAGTAAACGACGGTCAGATACCGTTCCTGACCACGAGGCATGGAGCCACGTTTGATGGAACGACGTGCTACCAATTTCGCCACCGGCACCCTGACTGGAGAACAACAGTCGTTTGTTATGTTGTTGAATCCAGGTTATATCGTTTTGATCGGCTTCCGAAAGCACGTTTGTCATCTGGTTACCAGTAAACCAGAAGATATCGGAATAGTGTGCCAAAGTAGTGGTATCGGGAGCGCCTTGTGTCGTGACTGTCCACGTATCCCACGCTTCATTAATTGAATCGAGAGCACTCTGGTAAAACGTTTCGAACGCATCACCACCGTCGTCATCGACTATCAGTACACCACCAAAACCCAACATCATGGTCTGGGTAAAATCTTTATGATATTGAACGCCATAGGAACTATTCATTCCACCAACCCTAATCGTCAGTTGGATGCGATGGGCGGGTGTACCCCCCGGAACGTAAAACTTCAGTTGATTTGTGGATGCGTTCGTTCCCACTGAGCGGCTGCCCCAAAATACTGAGTCATGTAATGCAACGAGACCCGGATCGTTGGGAATGATTTTGATATAGCTGAATACTGCACCGGCATGACCAACGGTATTTGCAACAGTGACGGCAAAGGCAACTGTATCTCCCGGCTCGGCGCGACCATTGACGGTGCCGTTTATCGTGTCACGAATAGCAAACGATACGAGTGAATCACCGGGGAATTGGCTCGCAACAGCTTTCCCAACGTCAATGCGACCGGCTCCGAGCGAGTCTCCATAACGGGAAACTTGAATCGGAGTAGCAGTCGCGTAAAGCACGTCGCGCACCGTTGCTCTGTCCGCTCCCGGCATCACACTCCAAAGCAGGGCAGCACATCCGGCGGCAACCGGGCTTGCCATCGAGGTACCATCAGCGAAATCGTAATGTGAGTTTACATCGTAAATCGTGGAATAAATTTGTTCGCCGGGTGCAGTAATTTTGATCCAAGTTCCGTAACAAGAGAAACTTGCTCTGGTATCGCTGGCGGTGCTTGCCGCAACCGAAATGACATTTGCATACGCCGCGGGATAGTGCGGTGCGATTGCAACGGCATGGGTTGAGTCACCATTATTGCCTGCCGCACAAAAAATTAACATCCCGGCATTGTAACAGGAGGTTAGTACGTTTTGTTCACCGCTCGCAAAACCACCGCCACCCCAACTGTTGTTTATGATGTTCGCACTTTTTGAACGAGAGTAACTCCATGCCTGCACACCAAATGCGGAACTGATATGGGTAGGATCGTTATCACTGGGGGCAATACGATGAATCATAAGCCGTGCAATACGTGCGGGAGAAGCGACACCGATTCCGTTGTTGGTACGGGCGTCGGCACAACCGGCAACGTGAGTGCCGTGTCCACCGTCGGCTGACCAGTATGTATTATCTTGCGGGTTGTTATTTCCGTCCGTCCAATTCCAACCGTAAAAATCGTCGCGCAAGTTGTTACCGTCATTATCGGTATTGTTGATTTCA
>CAZPUW010000169.1:0-6273 GCA_964589795.1 uncultured bacterium | reverse complement strand
CACTCGAAAATCCGTTTGAAGTCAAACCGTACAAAGCATTCAAACTACTGACCAATCCGAAAGGGAATGCCCGCCGCGCCTCGATGGTTGCGGAATATGAGAAGGCGTCGCGTTCCATCGAACATCGTATCGGCTATCTTTCCGATATGCGGCGAGCGAAACTGCGGATGTTCTCTCCGGTCGCTGGCATCATCGGTATCACTGATGCACTGATGTTGTTGCACTACCACGATGTCGATCACCTCAACCAAATCAAGCGGACACTTACTGCATTAGAAGAAAAAGGGGTGCGGCTCTATCCGAAAGCGGATGCGGTGAGTGGGGAATAGGATAAGGTTTAGCGAAGGGAATATAGGGGCGGGTGCGAAACCCGCTTTTTTTTTATTTCGAAATAGAAGATATCCATTCCAATTTAGTGGTGCTACCATATTGACCACAAATACATAAAGCCGTACAGCCGGGACGCCTTTACCACCCATAATTTAGAATAGTGCACGCATGGAGACGTGCACTACTCGGGCGGGCGCGGTGACCCGCCCCTACCCGGACAGACAGGAATGTCTGTCCTACGAAAAGAAAAAAGATTGCCGCGACAAGAATGTCGCACCCACTACTACATAAAGTTGTAAAAGTGGGACGCCTATATTACCCCAAATGGAAAACAGACTCAGGTCTGGAGACCTGTACCACCCGAAGCACATTAGGAAATGTGCAATACCCAGGCAGGAGCAGCATTGCGGCACCCTACAAAAGACAAGAATGTCTATCCTACGAACGGATTTGATACTATCTTACTTTAAGTCAAAGTAAGAGCAACGTTTGTCCATCATCGTCCCGCAATCAATACGACCAATTCTGCTATACCACAAAGTCGATCCGAGATGGGATCTTGCTATTACCAACCTCTATCCTCACCAATTCCAGCGCCAGCTTGACGCTATTCTCGAAGCAAAAAAAGTGCTGACAACAATGGAGGATGCGTTATCCAGCCAATCGCCGAAAAATGCCGTAGGCCTGACATTCGATGACGGGTTCGATTCGATAAAGCGGTACGCCTTCCCACTCCTGCAACCGCACAATTTCACAGGAACGGTCTTTCTTATCGCCAATTCACTGGGGAAACGCAATCGGTGGGATGCCAAACTCGGTTTCCGTTCTTTCCGGCACCTCGATAATAACGAGGTATTCTCACTCATCTTCGAGGGGTGGCGTATCGGCTCGCATGGTTTGACCCACACGGCATTGACCCTGCTTTCCGAGACTGAGGCGCGGCGGGAAATCTTCGAGAGCAAAGAGCGCTTGGAACAATATTTCGGTCAACCGGTGATGAGTATCGCGTTTCCGTTTGGCCGGGTTACGCAGAAACACTTAGAAGCCGCGCTGGAAGTGGGTTATCGATGGCTGTGCGTGCCGTTTGTGCGCAGCGAATGGCCGGAAGAAATCAAACGCGCTTGTGTTGTTCGTAGGGGGGTGTATTGGGGCGAAACCCGAACGATGTTCCGTGAGAAAATCAGCAACGAACCACTTCCGTTCATCCATGAAAAGAAACTACTGTACGTGAATAAGATGGCAGGGGGTACAGTCCTAATTCAGACAATTCGCCGACTCCTTACTTGAAGAAAAACCAAAGATAGCGTATATTCACTTCAAGCACTTTCTAAGTAACGATTTTGTGTACCCAGCACTTTTAGGAATGGAATGACGGAGCCACTTACCAAGCTGTATTATTCAATCAGTGAAGTTACCGAAATCACCGGTATCGCTCCACATATCCTGCGGTATTGGGAAAAAGAATTTCGCTTGGTCGCACCGCGCCGCTCGGCGGCGAAAGTCCGGCAATACCGCCAACACGATATTCGTATTCTGTTGGAAATCTCCGAGCTGCTTTACGTCAAGAAATTTACCATCGAAGGGGCGAAACTCGAACTCAAACGCCGCCGCCAAGCTCCCGAGCCAGAAAAACCGGTAGAAGAAAAAAGTGAAGTCGAGCCAACTAAACCGCATGCTGAACCATTTGACGATATGTTTGGTTCTATGCCGGATAACGGACGCGAAGTGACTTCACTACAGCAACAGATAAGCGAACTGAAGACCGAAAATCAGAAATTGAAAACGATGGTAAAGGAACTCCGGTCGGCTTTACAGGAAATTTTCTCCACCCGTTAACGACATAACTTCTCAGGTTAGAACAACACCAATTTGGTAAAAAAAGATGCATCGCATTCTCCGATTATCACTCATTTGCTCGTTGCTTGCAGGTTTCGCTACTGCCGCATTCGCACAGGTTGACACCTTAACCATCGCGACGTACAGTTTGCTCGGGTTTTCCACATCGAGCAGCAATCTTCCTGCACGACTGCCGTACTTCCGCACGGTAATCGGTTACATGGCCCCCGATTTAATTGGGGTGGATGAATTATCGCCGGGCGGGGGAGAGTTGTTTCGCGATACCGTGCTGAATAACGCTTTTCCGGGCCAGTACGCGATGGCGACTTATTACGACGGCCCCGATTCCGATCCGGGTCTCTTCTATCGCACTGCTAAATTCACATTTGATTCCGCCCGGTTTCTCTCGACTGACTTGCGGGTTATCGGTGAATATTTTATGCACACGGTGAATTCGAATGTTCCGTTCCGAGTGTATGAAGCGCACCTGAAAGCCAGTACCGGCACGTCAAACCAGAACTCGCGAAACGCCGAAGCCCAAGTTCTCCGCACCCAACTCAATAGTTATCCAAGTGGTGGGAAATTTGTCGTGATGGGTGATTTTAATCTCTATCGCGCCGCCGAACCGGCGTACGTTACTCTACTTGATTCATCCGTTAACCATCAGGGACGGTGCGTCGATCCGCTCGCTCCGGGCTCGTTGACACTCGGCAATTGGGATGGCACCGCTGCATATTCTTATCTACATACGCAAAGCACCCGCTCGCGTCAACTTAGCGATGGCGGCGCGACCGGTGGTTGCGATTCGCGGTTCGATTTTATTCTGATTTCCGAGGCGATGCGCGATACGAGCGGTCTGCACTACCTAACCGGTTCATATAAGAGCGTCGGGCAGGATGGAAACCATTTGAATGATTCAATCAACATGCAACCAAACACCGCTGTACCGGTGAATGTCGCGAATGCTTTGTATTACGCTTCCGACCACATGCCGGTTAGCATTAAAGCGGTGGTGGGAAGCATACCATCGGTTCCACCAAATGCACCAGTTGTAACGATTACCCAAATCGATGCAGCGAATGCCCGTTTGAGTTGGCCAACAGTTCCAACCGCCACGGGATATCGGGTGTATTCGAATGATACTTACAATTATTTGTTTCCCGGTTCATTCAATTTGCTTTGGAGCGGACCGGATACGACGCTCAACGTAACGATGCCGTCGGGGGTTAACCGAGTGTATCAGGTGACGGCTACGAATTAAACGTGGGAGACGCCATTACAAGCACGTTTGCATAGTGGCGCTCGTTATGGTACATTTCTCCGTCGGAAACGGGACGTAGCGCAGCCTGGTAGCGCACAAGACTGGGGGTCTTGGGGTCGCTGGTTCAAATCCAGTCGTCCCGACATGTTGAGGGAGAGCTAACGCTTACTGGATTCTTTTAGGAGTATCCAGTGGCTATTCCCCTCTTTCGTCGTAAGACAGGTGTATGGTATTTCAAGGTTACCGATAACGGTAATATCATTTGGAAAAGCACCGGTACGAAGGATTTATCGGAAGCTCGCAAACTACTTACCTCATAAAACGCTCCTCGCCCAAGATAGCTTTAAAGCAGATACTTCCATACGAAGTAAATAGTACTCAGCACTCTATTCTCTTGTCTAAGTTTGCAAAGGAAGCGCTTCAGTGTCTTCTGTGAACCATACAAAGGGCACAACTGCAATACTTCGCTACAGTTTTACAAACTTCGAACGAATCCTCGGTAACATTCCTATCGTTGAAAAAAGCAATCGGCTCATCGATCAGTATAAAGCTAAACGCCTAACAGAAATCAAGCCGGTATATTAGTTCGGGTCCAGAAGTTTGTAACGGTTTTCGAACTCTCTCTTAAATGTCGAAATATTTGAAAGTGGTTGTACTTCACTATTAACAATCCAAAACGCATCAGCGAAAAAGCACATCTGCATATTGAATTGTTCTTCCCAGCCTGGAAGTTTGGGTAACCGAACAGCATCTAATCTAATTGAAACAGGAATTATCCAATGGTTGCCTTCTGAGTCTGGTGGTGTGCCTGGTCGTTGAAAAAAATATTGTGTTACACGAAAGGGGAATAAAGTTACAGAATCGGAAGCAATACGTACATTGGTATCAAGAAAGGCAAATGAAAATTTAAAATGCCCATTCATAGTAAGAGTCGAATATATCCTATTCTCGTTTACACCACTCATCCTTGCGGTTAAATTATCGTAAGCATTTACGGAATCTATTCTTCTTAACTCCGTTTCGATCTTCTGAAACTCATTTAAAGGGTTATATATGTAGTTAGTGCTTTGTATCGAAATGGGATAATCGCCCTGGTTTAACTCTGGCCAACGGTATAAATATGGTAACCCAGACCCTGTAAAATTTATCGGTAAATTGATTAGCATTTGATTCGTCGACAAGATTCTGTTTTGGTCTCCAACTTTTACCTTTATTTTTAAATTACTCGAATTTCTTATTGTGTTGATGTAATTAAACGTATCTAAAGCACCAGTGGAAAGTTCAAGTTCTTTTTGATCTATAGCCTGGTTCAAGATCGATTGATTAATCTTATCAATACTAGTATCATTAGAATTGTACTCAACAGCAAAACTGCGTACCCAAGTATTGAATGTGGCTTCTCTATTTTGCAGCTTACGCTGAGTAATTTGAGTAAAAGAGATACCGTAGTATTTTTCCAAATTGCTGCAATACAGTTCGGCATCTTTTGTTGGAATAACTATGAGCAAGTCTCCAGCCGTCGAATTTACCAATTTGGAGTTGATCGGTTCATATACAACCGGTAAGAACGGAACAACGAGGGACGAAATTAGCGAACAGCTCGGTGATGCGACCTGCGCATTATTTGACAAAATGGTTTTCCGGGAAAAGGGAGACGGGTAAAAAACATGAATCCACGCTCGTTTATCCATGAGCAATGAGATTTTTGGTAAAACAAATGTCCGATTACTGGATTCAGTAGAGTCTTCTTTGTAATTACGTTGCTCGGAAAGCGTTTCATATAAATCGAGTGCAAACGAATCCGGTTTTGGATTTGCAAGTCGTTTAATCTCTTTCTGAGTTGCCTTAGCTTCTTCCGTCACTTCGTTTTCACCAATCAATGTGAGTCGATATGTGCCGTTAGGAACCCGAAAACGAAATTGCCAAAACGGAATAGCTGGATCATTTCGGTACAAAGTATCTTTTAGTTCCCATTCATTGACAGTATTTTGAAGTCTTAGGGTGATTGGAAGTCGCTGACTTGAATAATCGGGTGAAAACCAACTTCCGGCAATTTCCGCATCATTCGCTGCAGCACAAGAAAGTTCAGATAACGAAACGAAAGTTATTATTATCAGTAGAATCGAAAGAGAAACAAAATTTCCCAATTTCATGTGGATTCCTCACTATCCAAGTAGTCAAAATCGTTTAAACAATTATTGAATTATAATATATCAGAAATCAATGCATATCTACAGTGAGCTCCGTTCGAACATGCTGTTTTTGGGGTCGCTGGTTCAAATCCAGTCGTCCCGACATAAAAAAGGTGCTTGAGTTATCAAGCACCTTTTTCTTTTATGTGATATTGTTTAATGCACGGCAAGTTTCGCGATTTGCGCCTGCAACGCTTCCTTTAACCCTTTGCCGCCATTGAATACCGTCGGTGAACTTTCATCAAGATGAATGCTCACTACCTCGTCAAGCGAAGCAGGGCGGTATTTCTGCGGATAGGTATTCCACATTGCGAGTGGGAAGCCGACCGTGCGCGGAAGCTGAAAAACTTCTTCTGCCGGTACCAGCTTCGTTATCGTCGCGGCCAATATCGCTTGCGGGAAGTAAATCCGGTATTGTTCGTTTTGTGCAAACAATGATTTCATTTCCGGCAGATTGGAAATCCGCAGGTAATTATCCCGCCATGCTTTGAGATAACCGCGTTCGGGACGAACTACGACCAAACCCGCGTTAAAATAAGCCCGAAGCGCCTTGCCATCGACTGAACTTTTTACCGCATAAACATCGTTCCCATCGACTTTCACCGCGCCGTAGATGGTTTTCCAGTAGTCGTTAAGTGGCTCACCATAGGGTGA
>CAZPUW010000168.1:0-6278 GCA_964589795.1 uncultured bacterium | reverse complement strand
GAGTGTTGAATGCGTCTTGCAACCGACAACTCTTCGTTAATGCGTTGTTGGTGCATTAACCGGTGGTACATTTGTGAACGCTCAATTGCGATAGCCGCATTGGATGCCAGTGTAGCCACCAATTCCGCATCATCGTCTTCGTAGGCGTTCAGGTTGTTCGACTCAAGGTTGAACACACCGATTACTTCACCGGAAACTTGTGAAAACATCGGAACGGCAAGCTCACTACGAGTACCGACCCGCGCGGCGATATAATCGTTGTCGGTTCGTACGTCGGAAATCTTTACTGTCCGTCCCGTTTCAACGACCCTGCCGACGATGCCTTTGCCAAGTTTTTTGTGAACTTTTTCATAAGCGTCGATTAAGTAACCGCGCAGATATTCCGCGGCAATTTCATTCTTTTCAACGATAAAAACACCGACCGCATCAAAAGGAATAATCTTAGCCAATCCATCCACAATTTGGGTCAGGATGTCGTCTAAACCGATGGCGCGGGATAAAGTGAATGCTACTTCGGAAAGGAGTTCATAGCGTTGTCGCTCTGATTCCGCTTTGTCCCATTCCGATAATGAAGCGTGTATATCGTTTAGCAACGCTATACTTGTTTCTTTCGAGCCATTGGTTAATAACTGCTCAACTGATTCGAGGCGGGTGTGAATACGTTTAAGTAGCGCCTGTTCCTCAGTTAGCTGAAATGCTTTTCGCATGTGAATCGGTTATACTTTCGTCAAAGCTTCTTCGACTGTGGGTGATGTATTGAAAATCCCTGATAATCTTGTCATCGCGAGAACGGATTCAATCTTGCCGGCAACACGGGCAAGGTAAAGCGAACCACCGGCATTGGTAATTGAGGTTAAACTACCTATAAGCATACCAAGGCCCATCGAGTTCATCCATTCAACGTCGCCAAGATCGATCACGAATTTCTTGAAACCACCGGCTATGTTGGCCTTTATTTCGTCTGTTACTTCGGTTGATTCCGGTCCGCCCATTAGTTTACCGCGTAAATGAAGAACGACAACGTCGCCGTAGACCGCTAATTTGTGCTTTGTCATAGAATAGCTCCTGTTTAGGTTAAGCCGGGAAAAAGTGTATTAAAAAGATACGTTTTTACTTTGTAAATGCAATCCTTAAGTCGTTTAAAATCGCTTAAAAACATGAATTCCACAAACTTATTCGTTTAGGTCTAAAGTATGGGCTATAACCCGTTGAAGCAACTACAATTTGCTACACTATTGCGATAGCCGTATTTTACTTAGTTTAGTAATAGGCTAATGGAACCCAAGGAGGAAGCATTGAAACCAATGAGTCATTGGTTAATCGGTATCGTGACAACGATGTTGTTCGCGATACTTTTTATCGGATGTGAAGGAAATCCCACGATTGCTACCGTGGGAAAGGATAAGATTACCGCTAACGATTTGAAATCCGAAATTTTGCGCCGGGTTGGAACACCGGATGCCGCTGCACAAATGCCGTTGGAGAGCAGGATGGAAATGCTCAATAACCTAATAACCAAACGGCTTCAATTGCTGGATGCGTATGACAAGAAAATCGACCAGCGACCGGATATCGCGCGTGAACTCAACGATTTCAAGCTCAGAAACGCACAGCAGTTATTGTACGACAATGAAGTTCGGAATAAAATCATCAAAGAATCCGAAGTCAAGGATTTTTATAAACATCAGGATGTCGAGATTAGGGCAAGCCACATTCTGGTGGCGTTGTCTAAAACTGCTTCAGCCGCCGAGAAAAGTACCGCGAAAGTTCGCGCCGATTCCATCTACAATGCCGTAATTAAACCCAATGCGGACTTTGCCGCAATTGCACGACTCACAACTCAAGATATGAGTTCACGCGATGGTGATATCGGGTACTTTGGTTGGGGAAGAATGGTAGACGAGTTTCAGGACGTAGTATGGAAAATGAAACCCGGCGAAATTTCGAAACCATTTTTAACGAACTATGGTTGGCACATTGTCAAAGTGACAGATCGGCGTAAAGTGGATGTTAAGCCACTCGAAGAGATGCGGGATCAAATCGAACAAACGTTGATGCAAATTCATCGCCAGGAAATGATGAATCAAGCCCAAAAGTTTCTTGAACAAGTCATGAAAGACTACCATTTTGCTACAAATATGACAAATATTGCGTTAATCGTAAGCAAATCCTTGCCATCCAGTAGTCAGCAGGAAGACCCTTTCTCAACGTTGTCACTGGCAGAACGTGATTTACCGTTAGTAACATTCCAACCCGGTAAGGCAAACTGGGGTACGATTACCGAAAAACCGTACTACAAGGCGGGAAAAGTTACTGTAAGCGCTTTAATCGACAAATTCGCCGTCGCAGGAAGACCCGGTGCTGTTAGCGATACCGGCGCGTTGCGGGCATTCGCGACGCAGTTGGCTCAGGAATGGATGATTAGCGATTATGTAGTAACTAAAGGTTTAACGAAAGAGAAATCCGTAGTCGAAACTTCAAGCAAATCAATCGAGCTTGATTTGATTTCGCGGGATGAAAATGAACAGGTAACGGATCGTGCCTCGCATCCTACTGATGCGGAATTACGGGATTATTTATTCAAGAATCAAATCCGGTTCCGCACTCAATCCACGTCCGACCTAATTGAAGTATTATTTACCAACAAAACGGCTGCGGAAAAATACGCTGCCAAAGCAACCAAACGTGGATCGATATCGCTTGCGGAAGCCGCACGCTTGACCAAGCGGGTCGCTACTCCCGACGGTAAAACCTATGTTCGAGGTAAACTTGAAAATGTTTCCCCAACAATGTTTGGTAAAATCGGTGCATATGCGAGTCAGGCACCGGTCGGAAAAATAATCGGGCCGTTGCCCGATGGCCAGAATTTCAGTGTCTTTCAAGTGGTGGCAAAAAATCCTCCGCGCGACATGACTCTTGACGATGGAAAAGACCAAATTGCCGCAGCATATCGACAGGATAAGATTGTTGAACTTCGCAAGGATTGGTTGGATCAATTACGTAAGAAGTATCCGGTATCGATTCGGGAAGAGGGTGTAAAGTCGTTGTTTGGTGGAATTAAACCGGTTGATAAATCGAAACAATCCACTACACCGATGAATCCCAATCAGGTACCGCCGTTAGGTGGTAATCCGCATCGCGGCATGAAGATGAATCCGAATGGCCCAAGACCGATAAACCCTCATACTGGTCATTAGCAGCTATGGGAAATTCGAATAGCCATGTCGGGTAACGAGAATTGTGAAAAAAAATCTAACATGGTGTTTGATACTGCTGACATTTCTGCTATTCGGTTGCAATTCACAACCGAAGGGTAGATTATTAGCACAGGTAGGGAACGCCAAATTGTGGGAGTCCGATCTTAGGGAACTACTTCCGAAAGACCGGCGTGCCATTCCTATCAAGGAACTACAAGCCGCCGTTCGCCGTTGGGCGGAGCACCAGATACTTATTCAGGAAGCGTTGCGACAGGATTTAGGTGAAGATGCTGATGTGAAGGATCAGGTCAACCGGGTGCGGGAAGAACTGATGATTGCGAAACTCAGGGAAACGATGCAGCCCGCCATGGAACCGACGGATTCACAGTTGAGGGCATTTTACACCCGTACGTCATCGCAATGGTATACGCAAACTACCGAAGTACGCGGGTGGATATGGCAATCGGAAGATGAAAAAGAATTAACTGCGCTATGGCGCCAGACCCGAACTGATATGGCGCCAAGTTCCGGGCTGGAATTTGATTGGATGCCCGTACAACGGTTTGGGCCGTTATCCGATGAAATACAACAATTAGCCCCCGGATATTTTACTCAACCGGTAAGATGGGGTAAACGCTGGATTTTTGCGCAACTTGCCGATAAACGTCCCGCTGGTACGCTGAAACCCTATGAAGAAATTCGTACCGAGATTCGTACCCGCTATTTGATTTATTTGCGTGAAAGCCATATTGATTCAATGATGACAGCTTTACGAAAGCGGATGGTGGATAAAGGGAAGTACGCGATTTACGATGTAACCGCGCTCGCAGCCGAAACGCCTGCGACGACAAAAAAAGACCGTTTGCTTTTACCTCCTCGTAAACTGCCGGTACCGATACTGGACGATAGCACCGGAGGTAATGACATCGAAAACTTGTTCCGTGACATGGAAAAGTCCGATAGCAAACACATTAATCCGTAAGGAAACGATGAGAAATATTCTGATTTTAATTCTTGCATCGGTAGCGATACCGGTATTTGCCGAAGAAGTTGTTGATCGCGTCGTTGCACAGGTTGGCAGTGAGCCGATATTGGAAACGGAGCTGTTTCAGGCGGCTATCCTTGAAGCACAGAACGCAGGAATCGACATTTCGAAAGATGATTCGAAAATCGATTCACTTAAGCGTCAGGTATTAAAATCAATCGTCGATTTCCGCATATTGCTCGACGCTGCGAAAAACGATACCAATGTGAAAGTTGCTGATGCTGACGCTAAAGGGAAAGCGAGCGATGATTATCAGCGCTTAACTCGCCAAGCCGGCGGTGAATCAAATCTATCCCAACGCTTTGGGATGCCGATACGCAAGATAAAAAAGAATTTAGAAGACAATGCACTTAATACGATGAAAGTGCAGCGATTTACTGAATTAAAAATGCAGAATGTGCATGTTACCCGAAGCGATGTGGAAAAATTCTGGGATACAAATAAAAGTTCGTTCCCTGATATGCCCGCCGCAATTCGTCTTGCAAATATATTAATCTCGGTCAAACCGTCGGATTCTGCACGGGCCAACGCGATGCGTCGTGCCGATTCCATTGCCACAATCGCACGAAGCGGAGTCGATTTTGCCGAACTTGCAAAAAAATCATCCGATGATGAGCTATCCGCTAAAGTGGGTGGTGATTTAGGGGAAGCTTCGCGCGGTACTTTCCTTTCTGATTTCGAAGCGGCGGCATACAAATTGTCAGACAATGGAATCAGTGACCCCGTTGAAACGACCTATGGTTTTCATGTCATTAAATTGCATTGGAAGAGGGGAAATAAATTTCACGTTTCACACATCCTTGTTTCGTTACGACCGACACATGCGGACACCACCGCGGCGCTCAATCTTGCTGACCATATTGCCGATCTGCTGAAAGCCGGTGCACCATTCGATTCATTGGCTAAAGTATATTCGCAGGATGCTGAGACTGCAGCGAAAGGTGGTGACATGGATTGGTTCGAGAAAGCGAAAATACCCGATCAATTTGCAAGTAAAGTAAATTCTCTGAAAACTGGTGAGTGGACTGGCCCGTTCGTGTTTAAGGGTGGCTATCATTTCTTGAAAATTGCGGAAGAGCAAGCATCGAGAAAGCCCGATTTACAAAAAGATTGGGATCGAATCGAACGAATTGTGCAGGCGAATGTGCGCGCAGACGCTTATAAGAAGTTGGTCGAGTCGTTACAGAAAAGTGTATTTATTCAATATCGTAACTAAGTCGAGGGGAGTATGTCTCCGAAAACTAAGCGTATAATTTTATTCGTAGTATCCATTCTCTCCGTCATTGCATTGAGCCCACGCCGTTCGCTTGCACAGGATACCAGCTTCGATGAAGATGAAAATACTTTGCCCCAAAAAGGGCATCCCGGTTTTTTTGCCGCCGGTAGCTTTTATCTGCAAACATTTTCTCCCGATTTAACGCCATTTAATGATAAGATAACAGAAATGGGAATTGGTAAACTCAATCCTATAATCGTTCAATATGGCGTAAATGCGTTTGGTTCCGTACAAAAAAAATGGCGCATTGGATTATTCTACTATGCAGGTAATAGTTCAACATCGGGAACAACCTACGATTCTGTCTATGGGTTTCGTGGAGTGTATGGATTCGACAAAACTGCCAAAGTCTCAGTTAAAGGCGGTGGAATCTCTACCGGGTATCGAATCACTTTGCCAAAATCGTTCGAGCTGGAACCGTCACTATGGTTAGGAATGACCTTTATCGATGTTGAACTTAGCCAAACCGACAGTAGAGTCGATTGGAATGAAGTTTGGTTTGGTTATCGTGATTATGCCGGTACCATTCAGGAAACAATTAGTAGCTATTATGTATTTGCACAGCCGGGGATTATCGTCCGTTACTACCCACGGTCCTGGGTCGCAGTCGGGTTGGGAGCACAATACATCGTACCAATTACAAAAGCGAATTCATGGACGCTTGCTGGCTACAAAGTCAGAAACGCACCGACATTCGATCCATCCAGCGTAAGTACTATGTTAATCGTCTCATTTGGGATATAGTATTATTAATGCTTAT
>CAZPUW010000167.1:0-6305 GCA_964589795.1 uncultured bacterium | reverse complement strand
TGCCAAACTCTCCATGTACGCTATCGCTTGCGTATTCTATCTCGATTCCCGCAAATGACCGCCGAAGAATTTCCTTGTTGACGACTCTCTGGGCTATCTCTGGTCTTGTAACGTCTACATAAGGTCGAGGAGGTGGTTCTGCGGTAATCAAATGAGGCCGTTCAAAATAATAGTCATCGTGGCTTCGTCCACGACAGAGTGTTAGTGCCACAGACATTCCAAGACCTCTACGACCAGCACGACCCACACGCTGTTGGTAGTTGAAGCGAACGGGGGGCATATTAGCTAATCCTATCGCCTGCAATGATCCAATATCGACTCCTGCCTCCATTGTAGTTGTAACACTCAGGAGATCAACTCCACACGCCTTGCCAATCTCTCGGTCTAGGAAAACCTCCTGAAACCACCTCTGACGGTTGAGCCGGTCTTCACGATCCGTTTGACCAGTAAGTTCTTCACAGTTTAAACGAAATGGTTTATCATTGCATCGAGCTAAATATTCGTAGAAATCCATATCATCGGCATTAGCTTCAGTGTTGTGTCGTAGAGGAATATTCGGGAGTTGATTCCTGCATGCGGTACAGATACCCCCCGATGCATGCAGATGAACTGCACCGCACCGTTGACAAGAATAAACATCGATGCATCCATCTGGACCCGGGTTAGGAGTCAGTACGTAGAGCTTTCGTGGAATGACTAGCCATTGATCAATAGCCACTCCTAGTAGGGAAAGTACATCGGTTTGCAGCGTAGCTGTATCAAGTCCCGAGATAGTAGCTACGCTATCTAGGTAGCGGTTAATTCCTTCCGGAATCTGAGTTCGACCTTCTGACGCAGGATCCCAACGGAATTTTTGCGCTAGCATCCGAATAACTGATGCTGCTACGCATTCTTTCAGTGTAGTGGGACCAGAGCGATCAGTCCACAAGTAACCGAGTTTTAGTGATTCAAAGTCGCGACTTCCCCCTGCAAAGAGTACATCGTCAATGATAGATCTTAGTAGCTCAGCTTCAATATGATCCCGTAACTCTTGTTCATCCGGTTGCAATCCCTCCAGATATCGGTGAGGATTAACTCCCCAGTTGAATAGTTGAGTCCATTTAACCAATGCGTACTGTGACTTATACTCTTTAACAGTCGGGAGTGGCCCACCAGGATTCATTCCAATTTCAATGAGCGACTCTCTAACAAAATCCATCAGTTTGTTGAAGGGCATACTGCCGAAGTTCGTCGGTGTTAACGGTTGCTGAAGTGATCCTCCCGAAGCAACAATCTGCATTACTCGACCAACAACCATGGGTTCAAGCATAGGAATTAGTTCCAGCAAACGATGCTGTTCATCCGGATTGATTACCTGAGTTTTTTGTTTCTCAGCAAGCTGTAACAATTCACACGCGTCCCGATAAGACTGTACCTCAAAAGAGTATTGTGTCATCGAGTTTGTAATCTGCTGTGCCAGTCGTCCAAAGGCAATCTGACGAACATTGTCCAAGTAATGTGCGTGTTTGATGCCAGTGGATAGCTTCGCAGCGTCCTGTCTACTATCAGAGAATAACACTAATTTGCGCTTTTTATCATCATGTATCTGTCTCATCAGTCCGTCACTCAGTAACTGCATGATTCGCTGAAAACCGGAACCGAGATCCCTTATCGGTGACTCGATACGTCGTCGAGACCAATCTGACCCGCAATGGGGACATTTTGTCGGGAAGGCATTCGCGTCGTTATCTGTACAGTAGAAAGCAAAACCGATTGATTCTTGCGGTTGTGCATTTCTCAAATTCACTTCGTATGTTAATCGCCCATGAGTCAGATTTAGTGCAGCAGGTTGCCACTTGTGATCGCCGTTAGACCACCTCCACTGCGGTCCAGCATGCGTCGACCTGAAAATTTGTCGCTTTAAAGCAGGCCAAAACACAATATATTCTCCGAATTTTCTTTGGAGTGATATTGTGCGATCAGGAACCTGGTCTAGGTTAGGATAATCTGGCGACAAAAACCATGCATTAGGAGAGTTAGAGTCTAGTTTCTTGTACCCACCGAGGAAAACCTCCCCGCATGGTTGGCAATACAGTAATTCGAGAACACGCGAGCCGCATGAAATGCACCTAGGAATCGGATCAGTGAACATTCGACCGACCGGTGGCGGGTCATAGCCGTGAGGTGTTATCCCTGTGCGACCAGAACACTCCGGGTTTGTACACGCCCATAAACGTCCAGCATTGTGAAAAAAGTAGTGTATGCGAAGTGGCAGGGGAGCTACCATTGTTCCCGGCTCAGAACCTGGCACGCGAGCCTTTATCAATCCCCGGATGAGTCCACGCGTAGCTTTGTCCGCATTAGAATCGTCTCCAAAAAGTTCAGATGCAAGACGTATAAAAGTGAACGGCTCTTGTTTGCCTGCAGTTTGTATTGGCTCTAAGCACCGAATCTCTTCAAAAGCTCGTGCAAGTATTTCGTCAGCTTCTCCGTTTGAAGTTACTCCGACTGTTTCTGAAAAATTTCTTACCGCTTGTTCTAATGGTAGTGAATTCAATTCATCTTCTAATGAAGCGAATGCTGAAACGTAAGGCGACAATCCTAACGCAGGTGCAGGAAAACTCTTTTGTTTCCCCGAAAGAATCTCAAATGAATTCCCATCCCGTCCAAAGAACTGTTCAAGATAGCTTCTGCTTTGGGCATCGCTTTCAATCGAAGCGCTGGTCGCTATGATACGAAGCTGTGGAGAATCTGGTTCGAGACCAATCCGGTGCAACAAAGTTCGCAGTAAATATCCAACTTCGGTCCCCGGAGTCCCGCGGTAGGTATGAAGTTCATCTACGACTAAATGAAAAACATGATTTTCGCGGTCTGACTCCAGCCAAATTTTTGTTTGTTCGAAAATGCTGTCTTCTAACTCTCTCATTAACATAATGTTTAACATACTGTAGTTAGTGATTAGAATGTCGGGTGGATGGCTCTGCATGTCCCAACGCGACCACATTTCTGAACCCTCTGGGTTCTGGAAGTAATTCAAGACATCATCGGCTTCACGTTTCTCTCCCTGCGTGTTTGCTTGTGCCCGTCGACCGGACGCAGATGCTTGCGCGCGCGCCCAATTGCGATCCATATCTAAGAGCCGCCTTTTTAGCTCTGCCTTTTTATTAGTACTCTCCTCAGAGCCCGAAACAGGAGCAACTGAATTGTATCGACCGAACCAGAAATGTTGACCAGTAAAGGGTCCTGCGAACCATTGCTTTGCATTATCATTATCGCATGCTCGTCTGATGCGACTCAACTGGTCCTCAATCAGAGCGTTCAGTGGAAAGAGCATTAGAGCGCGTATAGCACTTGGCCGAGTTGCTGGTTCGTGTTCTCTTTGTGGAATGCGGGTTTGATGCGGGTGTCGCCACCACAGATATCTATCAGGTTGCGAACTTGGAGTTCCCCACCCGCGTAAAATATCCTCGACTAAGTATGCAAATACAGGAAGTAGATAACATTCTGTCTTACCTGAGCCGGTTCCAGTTGTAACGACAACAGATCGACCAGCACGAGAAAGTCGCAATGCCTCAAATTGATGCTGGTAAAGTGGTAGGTTTGGTCGAAAAATCCCGCGTGTAATGAAATCTGCAACTTCGTTTGGAAGACCAAGTTGAGTGCAAGCTTGTCCGATATTCAGGTCAGAACTCTCGTATGGGGGGACTGGTTCAATTAAAGGCTCACGAAAAAGTTGTCGATCTTGAAATAGTAGATTGCGTCTCTCCTCTCGTAGAGCATCGTACCTCAACCTAAACGGGCTATCGAGATACCGTTGGTATGCAAGTCGAATCTCGTCAAACGTTTGAAATGGGTCATCCATCGATTATTTCTTTCCTAAATTAAATATTGTGATGCCAGGTGGAGGTTGACCTGCAGCTACCATCAGTAATGCTGCAACATCGGGTGTCACATTATTGTATCTTATTCGTCCATAGTCGAACTCTGGTATTCGACTGGAACAAAGACAAGCAACACGTGAGTAAGACTCGGGTAACGGTGCGAATACAGGTGTACTTAGTCGCATGGCAAGTGCATCATATTCTATTATCCGAACGTTATTCAACATCGCAGACGCATAGATAGCTTCCCGCTTTGACATCTTAAGTAGTTTTCCGTGCTTACGATGCAGAAAATGTTTTGGATAACCGAAAGTTGGCGTGAATTCGCACGCTGCATTAGGAAGTAGTTTTTCTACCCAAGTAAACCTTTTCAAATCGAAGGATCGAATGCTCCAGTTACGTGGTGCAGACTCTTCTCTAGCCCTCTCCAGTGCGAGTGGGACTGGTAACAACAATTGAGCAACTTTCGAAGCATAATTCTGTTCAAATGGTACGGCGATTTTCGCTGCAACAGCTGAAAGCTCGCTTACACTACCTGAAACACGTATCAAAGTTGGACAATCCGGCAATATTTCTTTATCGATTAAGCAACCTACTGCTTCAGTTGCATCTTCAAGCGATTTGATAAAATTGGGTGTGCGTCTGCCACATAAAACAGCTTTGCTTTCTTCTGTAGCGAGCCCTCCAAGGATAGGGGGTAAGATTCTCCACCGTTGCGTATCTCTTATGAAAAAGTCAGCATAGCCTAAATCCGACAGCCTTATTCTTAGAGACCGGTACAAGTCGGGTAGATCAATATCCTCCCCTGCAATCTCTGTTACAGTATTCCGAAAGTTGACCCACGTTCCTTCTCCCAAATGAGTCATCCAATAGAGCAATAAATCACAGTTTATCATTTCGTATTAATGCCTCATGAAATGCCTGATTTGTTTTGCTGCGGATGCATATTGTTTCCAGATCAATAGAGTACCCTCATTTAGTAGTATTCCATTTAAACTAATAAATGAGGGTCGTCGAATATTTGCATTATAAATAGCATTAGCCCATCGTAAAAGGATACTTCGTGAAGTTGATTTTGATTTGCGCACATCCATTTTTTGTGGTAGTTCCAAATTCGTAAGAGCTATCACTCGAGCGCCTCGCCCAGATCCATATTGGACAGCCCATGTCGGAGTAAAGGGACATTTTGCTAGTGTTCCATTTAAGTATTCTCCATGTGAAATGCAAACTTGAAAAGGTGAGCATCCAATCAAAGTCCATGACCCATTTGGTAGAGCAATTACAACCTTCTTAGAGCCTTTTGTAAAAAACGCAGGCTCATCGAGTTTATCTCTAACTGACATTTGAGGATCAACTATGTTTATTTTTTTCCTTACATGCCCTGTTTCGAAAATGTACTCGCCTGGTGCATCAAGCAACTGCTTAACTTCAAGTTCTCCGTCAACTCCTCCCTCAACAGATTTCCCGTTAACTTTCACTTCATTACCAGCTTCTAAGCCAGAAACGATGATTTGCAATGGGATTCCCAAGAGCCACGTCCTTGGTGCAACCTGTAGTCCGCCGGAAATAATCAATTCGATATTCTGGTCGACTTCAAGTGTATCAAGACCCGCGGGTGGTTCGACATGCTTCTGAGCCACGAAATCACGAACAATCATCCAACCGTTCGGGAGTTGCGGATGTGGAGTCGCTGACAAGCGTTTTCCCGCAACTTCGCTCAGGTACTCTTCCACGATACCAGTTACATTTTCTCGACATAACACGGAACACTTAACACCACGTAACAGGAGACGGTTGGATAAAAAACCACTGCAACTCGATGACGGTGTAAGTGCAACCGCTAGCCTTTCGGAGCGCTTAAGAATAAACTGTTTATCGTCCGTGTTTGAGCACCATTCAAAGCCACTAGCGAGCAATTCTCCATCAGAAGGAGGAATCTTTATTCGGTCGTACCAACCTTCGTCAGAAGCCTCGAATATATGCTTCCCGTCGTTAAATACCGCAGGAAAGCCGTGTGGTCGCCTCGGCAAGTAGGAAAGTATAGGGTTCCTTTGGATAATGTCGAAATGTAATTCAATATTTGCGATGCGCCTGCTCGACGACTCAGAGAAGCTCCCATCCCATGATTCCAATTCTGCGCCGACTTGGGCTAATACAGCCGCTGAACGTTCGTCAGAAAGGGCTTCAAACCCCGTTGGAGTGAGCAAGTTTCTTGCCCGTTGCCACTGATGCAGGTCGACCGATAATTGGTCTCGTGGAATTCGATCCCCAGGTGTGTAACGAGCCCAAGAGAAAAATGCGGGGAGTTTGTCAATATCTAAAGACCGTAGCGGAACGTGCGCCAGCGGTAACGCAATGAACCGTTGGAACCCTCTGACGGACTTTGGCATTGCAAGACGTCGATTTCTCTCGCTTAGCCATGTGCTTAGAAAAAACCAGAGTGAT
>CAZPUW010000166.1:2844-6318 GCA_964589795.1 uncultured bacterium | reverse complement strand
CGCACCGGTTAGATGAAAAATTCCTTGTGCACTCTGCTCGGCTATCAACCGCACACCGTTCGATAAATTATCTGTCAACGTCGGTGTTGAATATTGGTCAGTAACGATATTCACCGGTTGATTGTTGCGTAACTTGGTGAGTAACCAAGTAACAAAGTCCGGTGCTGATTCCGGTTCGTACCCAAACAAGACGCAAGTTCGGGCAACAGCATTATGTTTGCTTTCGCCGAGAACTTCATTCTCACCAGCCAATTTGGTCTTACCATAATAACTAATCGGACAAGGCTGTGCACTTTCCAAGTACGGTCCTGCACTGCCATCAAACACATAATCGGTAGAGATGAGAACCATGCGGTTTTCGTGCTTCCGGCAAATCTTCGCGATACGCGCCGGTAAATCCGCATTTATTTGGTAGGCGAGTTCACGCTCAGTTTCGCATTTATCGACATTCGTCATTGCTGCGGCATGAATAACGACATCGGGTCGATTGACCCGTACCAGCGATTCTAATGCGTCGTTATCCATTAGATCGAGTGTCACCGTCTGCCATTTCGGGTCGTGCGTTACCGGCGAGGAAAGGATATCGACACCAATAACTTCATGTCCTGCCCAGAACAATTCCGGTATTAATTTACGACCTAATCTTCCCGCAGAACCTGTCACTAAAAAGCGCAATGTACACTCTATTTGTTTTTCTTTTTTTCCGCAACGATGACAATTACCGATGCACCGGCTTCACCACCGATTGCCGCGGGGATACCCGCCCACAGTAAACGGAACGGTGCAAACCAATTCGTTTTACCTTTACGCTCCTTGAGTAATCGCTCGCTGTGTAAAAGGTTATATGCCAAATCAAATAGCAATCCATTTACCGATTTTACGTGTAAACCGCACTCTTCGACTAGCAAGCGAAGCGAATCAGGAGTGAACATCGTGCAATGACGGGGAGCGTCGTATGCAATCCAATTTTCACCATACACTCTCGCATCCCACGATGTACCATTCGGAACTGCAATTACTATACGACCCTTGTCTGCCAGCATCTCTACTGCTTTACCCAACGTCTCGCGTGGGTTGGGAACGTGTTCCATGCTATGCCAAAACGTAATAGCGTGGAATGGCTCTGCAGGGGCATTAAATGAAGCCAAGTCGCCGTGATGGCACTCGAAACCGAGTTTCTTTACCGCTTCGACTGCTTTAACAGAGAAGTCGAGTCCCTGACTTTTCCAACCACGCTCATGTGCGTATGCGATAAATTCACCGGTACCGCAACCAACGTCAAGTAATCGCGTTCCAATCTTCGGCTTTCCCAACCGATGGAACCGTATCGCAAGTGATAATTTGCGCAGCGAAACGTAAATACGATCTAATAAGGAACGAGGTCCACCAGCGGAAATAAACGGATCGTACCCATCGTCCGGATAACAAGAAGCCAGCAGCTCGGCTGCTGGCAGTTCCTGCAAAAACCCTACACCGCACCGCTTACAGAACGCAAGTGGCCACGACTCGGTTTCAGTTAACCGGAATCGATCAGGTAACGACAACCACCGGCGAAATTCCCGCGCACCACAAACCGGACACGCTTCGACCGCTATTCGCCGCAGTCGTTCCATGAGTTAAGAAATTATTCGGCTTTCCAAGCTTTAGGTGTATAATAGAAGCGCCAACCTACTTGCACAAAAGCACCCGACATATCTACGGGAAGATTTTGCGAAGTCTGGTCTGCACTTATTTGGACGTTATGCTTTGTTCCGGCGTCATCTTCCCAGCGGAGTCGATCGACGTAATGATTACGGTAACCGGCACTAAGTACTAAGCCATTGTTCGGACCCATTCCGATTTCAGCGTATGCTTTCACCATTCCACCAATTGTTCTTCCATAACCATCGGAAAAATTTAAATTGGTAAAATCACCGGTTCGACTTGCACTGACAAATGAGAAATCAGGACCTGCACCGAGACCCAACGTAAAGTCTTTCTTCGCGATCAGTAAATACGTCGGCAAAATGAAGAATTCAGAACCGGAAATATTCAGGGTCGATTCTTGATTTGTTCCGTTTTTAGTCGATTTCCAAGTACCGCCTGTTAAAGCGTTATAACCGAATTCCCATTGAAAATTGGGATCGGATTTAAAAAACACTGAAAAGCCAACAGAACCGGTACCACTTGGTTTGGTGGATGCTGTCGCACCACCGCCGCCCCATAGCGAATCGGTTTGATTATTAACGTCTTTCATGGAAATCGTACCAAAACCGCCGCGAAGTTCCGCGCCATATTTCTTTTGAATATCGGCAGCAGAGACCGACAACGCTAGCGAAAGTATCCCAATCAAGAGAACCGTTCCCAGTCGCACATGCATAGTATTACTCTCCTCGTAGATGAAAATGGAAAAAATCCGCAGTGTAGCGCCTTCGCCGAAAGTAATATTCCCATACAATCGAACCGGCGTAACGTCCCGGAAAGCAGGCGTCCGATACAACTCGCTCACGCTGAAGTCGTCGTCGCTCGCGAAGGGTGGGGGCCAATTGACCCAGCACTGACTGCCAAGCTGCAGCTTGATGCAGGGCACGCGATAAAGCCCCATGGCAAAGGTAAGCTCCAAATGCCGCAAATTCAAGGGCGACCCTGCGGCATATTGTATAGACATTCAATTGTTCGTTATTTCGTAACCACATCAGCAAGCTATTGCGGTGGTTAAGGTACAATTTCCGGTCGCTGGCGCGGTTTAAAGTAGCACCGCCTCTGTGGTATAACACGGCATTCGGTGTAGCTTCCACTGTCCAGCCACGCGATTGCAGACGCCAACACAAATCAATTTCTTCTTGATGAGCAAAGAAATTTTCCTCTAACAAACCTACCTCCCGGAGCGCACTCATTCTGAGAGTAGTCGCAGTGCCGGACGCCCAAAAAATAGTTTTGATATCGTTGTATTGTTTGTTGTCCGTTTCGATGCAATCTAATATTCTACCATAAGCAAACGGAATACCATCCCGGTCGATTAAACCGCCCGCTGCACCTGCATAATCAAACATTTCAGGATGTTGAAAGGATAAAATCTTCGGTTGGACTGCGGCAACTTGTGGATCCGCTTCCAAACGCTCCACCATGATTCGGAAACATCCCGGTTCAACTACGACATCGTTATTTAAGAGCAGCGCATAAACGGTTTGAACGAGTTCGAGTCCGTAATTACAACCACCCGCATAACCACGGTTTGTTTCTGAAACCAGCACTTCGAGCCAGGGATATTTTTCCAGTGCAACTTGTACAGAATCATCGGGCGAAGCATTATCTACGAGTAAAACACGCGGGATCCCATCAGGATCCCGCGCGATCGATGCCAAACAGTCTAATAGCATTTCTTTGCCGCCGTGGTGCGGTATCACCACAGTCAGCAACCGACGTAGTTCTATACCCATTTAGCCATGTTTCGTCATCGACTTCTTAGCCGCTTCCAACCGTTCTTTTGCACCA
>CAZPUW010000166.1:0-2834 GCA_964589795.1 uncultured bacterium | reverse complement strand
TTGTCATTGGGATGTTTAGTTACCCAGTCGCCCAGTATTGATACTACCCGATCCGAACGATTGGTTCGTTCATAAAGTGCCACCAGCGCTCCAAGCACCTGTCCATCTTCAGGATTGGCACGTTGCATTGGTGTCAGAATAAATTCTGCTTCAGAGAATTTATTCATCTGCATTAAATACGATGCGGTTTTAACTTGTTTGTCGGGAGGCAATGTACCTTTCATCGCCGCTTGTGATAGTTTCTTTGCCGCCGCACTGTCAAGGCCGCTACGGAATAATACTTCACCCGCGCGGAATAAATCCTCCGCACTCGGATTAGCTCCCATCAACTTGTTATATATTTTTTGCGCATCAGCGGACTTGCCCAAATATTGTTCGTACGAACCGGCAAGCAGAATTTGGTTATCCTCAGTCTCTTCGTCGGAATTTTTACTCAAGATTTCGAGTCGTTTTCGTAATTCATCCGGTCTGCCAAGATCGTTGTAAATCTTTCCGATTTGCATCACGAGTTCCGGCATATCGAATGGAATAACCGATGACGGCATCACCTGTTCCATTTGGTCGAGAAGGAAGAGCGTTTTCTCACGCGTGGTTAGGTCGTGGAATCTGCTTTCCCACTGGCTTGGTGGAATACCCGATGATTTAAATTTCTCGGTGGGATCGACGATGTTTTGGTAGTAATAAAACGCCAATTGCAGGAAACAGCTACGATAGTTCTGCAACAATCTGCTTTCATTTTCGTTGTAATACACGTTCGGATCGTCGAGATGACGGTAATACCCTTTGAATTTTACAATGAGAGTTTCGTACATCTTTTCCGGATCGATGCGATTAGCATGCGGGTGCGGATAGATACGGAAAGCGAGACCTTCCATCACTCCATAATTTGACAAGCCAGCCATCGCACTGTTTGCAACGGTTGCTGCGAAATAAATCGGACGCTTCCATGAACCATCTGGCCGTACATTCGAACGCAGGATATCGACAATCATCATATCCTGTACCCGAAGGAAATTCGGCGAACGGTCAGTTTGGTTTTGATCGGTCGGAATATAAAATGCCGCGGGGACATCCCATGACATCGGACCTTCCGGTGAACGTATCGTCATTTTACGTCGATCCGGCGGCCAATATCTTGTCATAATCGCTTCTTCAGTCGTTGCGTCGATGTACCGGTCGATAAAATCATCATCAAAACTTATTGGAGCTTTAAACACATCTCGTAGTTGTTTGATGTACCAGCCAGTATTGATGAGCGAGAGATTTGCAACTGTAACATCGGGTCTCACCTTCTCCACTACTTGCAAATACCACAACGGGAATGTGTCGTTATCACCGTTGGTAAACAAGACTGCATTCGGGGCGCAACTCTCAAGAATGTTGCGGGAATAATCGTACGCAACATAATTGTTTTTTCGATTTTGACCGAAATGATTGACCTGATACATTCGCCCGGGAACAATCAAGGCAAGGACGACAATTATGGCGGTTGCCACTGAAGTGGATAACTGCTTTTTCTTCAAAAATTCTGCGATGGAATCGATTACCGCTACTGCACCGATACCAATCCATAAAGCGAAAGCGAAGAAACTGCCGGTATAGGAATAGTCACGTTCACGCGGTTGTGGGTCATCCTGATTGACGTAAAGAATAATCGCGAGACCCGTGCAGAAAAATAAAACGAAATTCACGAACCACTGTTTTTTGTCTTTCGCGAAGTGGTGAACGACACCAAAAAGACCGAGGAAAAACGGTAGTCCGAAATAACGCCAACCGGACAACTTATCGTTATAATACAAGTCCTTGTATGACCCGATAAAATTCCAATCAAAATAGCGTAAATACATTTTCTTGACTTGATATTCCCAGAACGGCGCTTTCCGCGAGAACATACCAGCTACCATATTTTCCGTGCCGTACTGCTCGCGTGAGAGATAGCTGCGTAGATGGGCTAACGTCGAGGGGTCATTTTCATTAATGATTGGATGGAGATTTGCACGAATGAAAATCAAGATGTACAACGAGAAACCGAGGAACGCCAACACGTGCGCCATTGGGATTAACGCCGCTTCATGCTTGCCCTTTTGTGTTAGGTATAAATAGAAACCAAGCATAATCGGCCAAGACGCGATCTTCAGCGAGAACGGAATACCCATGTGCAATGGAACATCCATCAGGAAGTAGGAGAAGAGAGTACCACCAATGAGGTAATAAGCAAGCCGTTTATCTTTGAACCAAATGATGAAAAACAATGCAGGCAGGGTTAATAAGTTCAATTGGTGACAGGCAAGGCCGAACCCGTTCATGTAGGTAAGGAGCAACAACAGATGATCTTTCGAACCATCGATGGATTCATCCGCCCATTTCAATCCTAACCAAATCACAAACACGGTCAGGAAAAATGAGATCGCCCACACACCAAATTCCACCGAATTGAACCAAAATGATGGTGAGAATGCAAGTGCGAGTGTCCCAATCATTGCGCCACCAAGCACGACGACGTGGTCGCTGGTGGTCTCTTCAGGTCCGCGGAATTTTCGAACGAGCCGTACGATAATAAGGAACGTTAACAGCAAGGATACTGCGGACAACAACGTTGTCAACTCGCAAGCACGCGCAGCCCATTCACCGGCTGGGTACAACATCATGGCGATATGGCCGACCAGTACCAGTAATGGTGACCCCGGGGGGTGAGGAACGCCCATCGAGTAAGCGCAAGTGGCGTTTTCGGCACAGTCCCAATAAGAAACCGTGTTCGCATTCGTGTGCAGGATATTAATCCAAACTATTAGAAATAAAGCGGTTCCTACCCAAAATGAGGGTTTTTTCATCGC
>CAZPUW010000165.1:0-6372 GCA_964589795.1 uncultured bacterium | reverse complement strand
CGAGATTGATTTCACCGGAAAGATGGACATCGGGAGCGATGAAACGAAGAACGTTTATTATTGCGCGACCGGTGGTTGATTTTCCGCAACCGGATTCACCAACCATACCGAGCGTCTCGCCATGCCGTAATTCGAACGATACACCATCTACCGCTTTGACTTCACCAATTTTGTGGTAGAATATTCCACCAAAAATGGGGAAATATACTTTGAGGTCTTTAACTGTTAATAATACTGGATTCACACTCTACCCCTCACTTGGCGGCTGCGCCGGTGTTGATTTTCATACTGGCGCCCTTGTATGGATCGACCAAATGGCAACGCGACCAATGCCCTTCTGTAATTTTAAAAAGAGGCGGTTCGACGGTATCGCAAATGGGAATTTTTTCAGTACACCGCGTACAGAATTTGCACCCCTTTGGTAATTCGAAAATCGAAGGAACAGTACCGGGTATCGTTTTAAGTTTCGTACGGTGCGGTGTTTTAGGCGACGGTAGCGAACCCATGAGACCTCGGGTGTAAGGGTGGCTGGGATTTTCGAATAGCTCGAAGACGGGTGCGATTTCCTGAATCATTCCACCATACATCACCGCAACACGCTGACAAGTTTCAGCGATGACAGCAAGGTCGTGGGTAATCAACAAAATCGCCGCTTCCTTACGTTTCGCTTTTTCAGACAACATCAATTCGAGAATTTGCGCCTGAATGGTCACATCGAGCGCCGTAGTCGGTTCATCAGCAATCAGAAGCGATGGATTACATGCGAGTGCCATTGCAATCATTACACGCTGGCGCATACCACCAGAGAACTGATGGGGATAATCCTCAAGGCGTCGCTTGGCATCGGAAATTCCGACTTGATCCAGCACCATTGCGACGTGATCATTCGCCTGTTCGGGTGTCATGTTTTCGTGATTTAGGACTACTTCGCGTAGTTGGTAGCCGATGGTATAGACAGGGTTGAGCGACGTCATCGGTTCTTGAAAAATCATACCGATTTCTTTACCGCGGTAGTGGCGCATTTTTGTCAACGGGAGTTTGAGAAGGTCAACACCGCGGAAAAAGATTTCACCGCTGACAATTTTTCCCGGCGGGTCAGGTATCAACCGCATGATACTTTGTGCAGTTACACTCTTACCGGAACCGGATTCACCAACCAAACCAAAAACCTCACCTTCCATAATCTGGAAGGAGACACCATCAATGGCAGGTGCGGCTTTTTTGTCAATATAGAAGTATGTTTTGAGGTCGCGAATATCCAACAGGACCTTGGGTTCAATAGGTGTCATCTCAACCTCGAATATTCGCGTGGATCGAATGCATTACGTACTGCTTCGCCGATGAATACGACCAGCAGAAGCGTAACAAATTCGGTACTCAATGGATACAACACCAGCCACCATTTATCGATATTTTGGAGACCAACGGAAACCATTTGTCCCCACGATGGTGTTGGCGGGGGAAGACCGAAACCGAGATAGTCAAGGGACACGAGTGTACCGATACCACCAACGATTGCGAAAGGCCCAAAACTGATAACCGGAGTCAAAGCATTGGGAAGAATATGTTTAAAGATGATGGTGCGGTCACTCGCACCCATCGCCAATGCAGCGGAAACATAATCTTTGGCTTTCTCCCGGTAAAACTCACTACGAATGTAATACGTGATTCCCATCCACGACCACGCGGAAAGGAATGTTACGAGTAAGAGGAAATTCGGCCGGAAAATCGATGTAAGAATTATTAACATGTAAATTCCACCGAATGCACTCCATAGTTCAATAGAGCGTTGACCGAACAAGTCTATCTTCCCTCCATAAAACCCAAGACACGCGCCGACAGCAATTCCAATTACGTACTCGAACATTACGCATATCAGCGAGAATGACAACGAAATCCGGAACCCGTACGAAAGACGGGCAAATACGTCACGTCCACGATCATCGGTTCCCATCCAGTGCTGCCAGCTTGGGGGATGTGGAGGCGTCCCCTTCATTTCTTCCAATAAACTTTCAATCGGATCGTACGGATAAGGGGGAAGAATCACCCAATTCCCGGATTTTTGTTCAGCGAAGATTTTTTCCAATTCGCGATAATTCGCTTCGCCGTACCCTTTGACACCAAAGTATTCTTTCGAATAGTATTTGAATACGGGAAAATGAAGCGAGCCGTTATACTCTACAACCAGCGCTTTGCTGTTGACCAAAAACATCAGGAAGAAACTTAAAATGTACGCGCCTACTATCAGCAGAAAACTGTAGTATCCACGCTTGAGCGATTTGAATTTCTTGAGACGTTTCTTGAACAGCGAAATGGAAGCGATGTCAACACCGGTCGCCATTTCTTCCTCCGGCGGCGTACCTTCGGTTGTATCGACATAATAAACGTTTTTCCCGACATGAATTTCTTGGATTTTATTTTCTTCTTCACTCATTTTATACCTTTGTCTACCGGAACCGGATACGGGGATCTACCATCGCCAACACCATATCGGAAATAATCGCGCCAATGAGACCGATTAACGTTCCAATCACCAATTCGCCAAGCACAATCGGATAATCGCGATTAACCATACTGGTAAAACCGAGCAGCCCGAATCCATTGATATTGAATACCAATTCGATTAAATAACTTCCGGAAAGGATTATACCGATTGAACCACCAATAGTCGTTGCAATGGGAATTAAACTGTTTCGCAGTGCATGGAGGAAAATGACCCGATTTTCGGTCAACCCTTTGGCGAAGGCGGTACGAACATAATCCTGCCCAAGTTGTTCCATCAAACCGTTTTTCATCAACACGGTCAACGTAGCGAACGCACCAACAGTTTCAGCGACAATGGGTAAGATAGTGTGGTAAACCTGATCGATAATTTTATCCCATAACGGTAGCATTTCCCACCCCTCGCTGCGGAAACCACCGAGCGGGAATACGTTCCAGAAACTACCGCCACCGAGGAGCACGAGGAGCACCGCACCCAATGCCCAACCGGGTAGAGAATAGCCAAGGAAGACAAGGGATGAGGAAAGGAAATCGAAGGTGGAGCCGTGCTTCACCGCCTTCCAGACACCCAAGGGGACACAAACCGTATAAGAAAGTACAAAGCCGATGACACCGAAATATATTGAGACGGGGAAGCGTGATTTTATGACATCCCAAACCGGTTCACCAAAGATATAACTTCGACCCAAATCGAGATGGACAATATTCCAAAGCCACAAACCATATCGAACAGGAATCGGTTTATCGAAACCGTAGAAGCGTTTCATCTCATTCAAGATTTCTTCCGGAATTTGTCCCGAACCAACGCGGTCGGTAGCACCGGCAGTTTCGCCTCCCATCATCGCACCGGCGCGAATCTTCATAATCTCCTGTTCAAGGGGACCGCCGGGAACAATTTGCATGATGCAAAAACTAACGAGGGTAATACCGAGGAAGGTAGGAATGACCAGCAGAAACCTACGAATGAAATACTGGGTCATACTTGACATAGGCAACTCAACATGGGTATATGGTGTTTGGTACGGGGAGCATCCGGTTACAGTCAAGATGAAAATGAAAATCGCACAGCGCTTCCTTCACCCACAACCTACAACCTACTACCCACTTACCTATATGGTGTTGGGAGAAGCGACAACATTGCCGCCGTCGCCCCGGGTTCCCAACATAAACGGATCAGAGCTGACCCGTAACTAACTTCTCATTTTTCTTCGTCCAATCAATCCAGAATTTATTTTCAACTTCTCCAACGGGAAGTTTCTTGGATGGATCCTTCAACGCTTCTTGTAATTTGGCATCCTTTTCGGGATCATACGACCACAATGCAATGCAATCATAGAAATCACCGGTGCGTGAGAAAATGGAAGCCGGCATACTAAACTTGTTCCAGTAGACGAGACGAATGTATGGGCCATACCAGCCGAACGCATACGGAGTTTTCGAAACGGCGATGGAATCGATTTCACGGATAATCTCGATGCGTCGTTTCATTTCGAAACAAATATTATATTCATCGCAAAGCTCATCAATTCGCTTATCCTTGAGACCGGGAGTGTTGGTCGTATAAAGCGAATCAGCCGTGTTAGAACGCATACTCGATTCAGGATTCGGGAATTGGAGGCCACTCCAATTCATAAAGTACATATCGAACTTGCGTTCGTTTATCATCGAGAATGCAGTCGCACCAGTCGTCTGCTTCAAGTTGATTTTGATACCACCCTTTTGGAGGTCTTCCTGCACGACGGTGAGATAACGCTCTTCACTGGGTGAAGTGAACATGACATCGAGTTCAAACTTCTTGTTGCCCTTCATCAGCGTACCTTCGTTGTCACGCTTGTTATAACCGGCTTCGGCAAGCAGTTTCACCGCGGCATCAGGATTGAATTCGATTTTTTGGTCGTTCGGGTTGGCGTAAATTGTCGCGGGGAAGAAACTATACAGTTTGATATACTCATTGAAGAATAACTTCTCAATTAGTTTATCACGGTTAATCAACATCGCAACGGCTTGTCGAACGCGGATATCGTTAAATGGTTCTCTGCGCATATTGAACACGAAGCCATTGATTCCCTGTGCTTCGTAGTTGTACACTTTTCGTTTTTGAATTAAACCCTTCTGCACGTTTTCGAAATTAAATTCTTCTTTCCACCATTGTGCACGGCCAATCGGATAAACGTCGATTTCGCCTTTTTTGAATTTCTCTTTCGTCAAATTTTCATCTTTGACTACGAGGAATTTGATTTTGTCGAAGTTGGAGCCGTACTTGGAACCCTTGCTGTCTTTATCCCAGTAATCGTTCCGGCGGGTCAACGTAATCGATACATCCTTTTGGATGTCTTCGTTGCGGATTACATAGGAGCCCGAACCCATGAACATCTTGAATTGATATTTGGTCAGATAATCGGAACCTTTGGTTTTCGGGGGTTGCTCGCCTTTCTTGGCGGTTTTCACCCAATCGGAATAAAAGGGGCCATCCAACTGATCCAACTCTTTTTTCGGAAGGATAGACATACCGATGAAATACATGAAGTGACGCCAGTTCAGCTCTTTAGTGTGAACGCGGACGATATAGGGGCTTTCGGCAACTGGTTCATCGTATTTACTGAACAGCTGGTTTTCATAAGCGTCGATGATACCGGGGTCGACATTCAATTTCCATGTAGCAATGACGTCTTCAGAAGTTACGCGGGATCCATCCGCCCAGCGGGCACGAGGATTGATGTGGAACCAAAATGTCAATTTGTCGTCGGAAATTTTCCAGTAATCTGCAAGGTTTGGGACGTATTCCTGTATCATGTCCATACCAAGCAGGGATTCGTAGGTCATACTCGCAAGCATGCGGTTCAAGACAGTATTAGCGTCTTTACCCTCATGCCGCAAGTTGGTGGGGAATTCCATCATCGAAAGACGAATAATCCCACCTTTTCGCGCATTTGAGTCGATAACCATCGGGATATCGGCTTCGGCTTTGGTTTGCCATCCCTGTGCGGCGGCAATTTTCTCGAAACCATTGCCACCTTTTTCCGGCGGCACTTCAGGCAACGCTCCGGGAGGAGTGTTGATTGTGACGGTTGAAACCGACATTGGTTTAACTTCAATTGCTTTCTTCGTGCTGCAACTCGTGACTACCAAGAGTAGCGCAATACCGAGTGTGAGAACGATTCCCCAGTAGAGGTACGCTTTCATCGGCTTTCCTTTCTTCGTCTGGAATCTGTGCATATATGGTGCATCTACGTGATGTCGGAACTGCAGAGGGCTTCCGCAGGCAGGTTTGAATTTGTAAAGTTACGACATTCCCAGCACTAAGGCAACCCTTGACCTTTGTACCGGTTCCCTAAGTTAAAGGTTTCCTGTTATCACCGTATATTTGGCAGATATCCGTGGCGACATATCTGTTTTCTACTCCACATTTATAACAAGTTCAGGGTTAATTCAAGTCACGAACTAAACCAATTTTACTAACCAACCGTCCTACGTAAAGAATAAGCAAATATCGAACTACTTCGCTTCACTTCTTAAGGAAAATTATGAAACGCTGGATTTTTATTCTTATCGGATTAGTCGTTGTCGGTCTCGTCTTGGCCGGATTTTTTTTCCGAAAAACCGGAAACGGTCAAACTCAATTCCGTTTTGCAAAAGTTACTCGCGGTGAGTTGGTTCGTCAAGTAAACGCTACAGGTGGATTACAGGCGGTCACGACGGACTCGGTCGGCAGCCAGGTTTCCGGCACGATATATGCAATATATGCCGATTTTAACGATCACGTACGCAAAGGTCAACACCTCGCATTGTTGGATACGACTTTTTTATACACTCAAGTGACTGAATCGCAAGCGAATTTAGATAAAGCAGTTGCCGCGAATAACGTAGCGA
>CAZPUW010000164.1:0-6373 GCA_964589795.1 uncultured bacterium | reverse complement strand
TCGTGGTGAATACCCGATATATCCCTGAACATAGTAAATATGAATTGGTTTGCGGGCAAGGTCGAATTGAGGCGTTTCAAAAATTGGGACACACGACGATTCCTGCCTTGACCGTCGATGTCGACCGTGAAACGGCGTATGTAATGTCCATCGCTGAAAATGCTACACGGATGACACCCCCGCCCATTTGGTTCGCGCAAGTAATTAAAGGACTCGCGGACACTGGGATGCCGATTGAACAAATTTCCGTTATTCTTGACCGTACACCGGACAAGATCAAGGATTATCTCTTATTAATCGAGCATGGGGACAAATTACTAATCGAGGCGGTTGAACAAGGAAAAGTGAGTGCCAGTGCGGCATTTATGATCGTAAAAGAGCCGATTCCCGAATTACAACGGTTGCTAACTGATTGCGTCGAAAACAATGTATTCGATTATTCCGATGTACCGGCGGTGCGAAAATTAATTAAGCAACGTCTTCGTTTTCAGCAGGAAAATAACTCGAATCGATCCGGCAAGACCCCTTATGGCGAATTATCTATCGAAACATTGCGTAAAGAGATTCGACGAACTCTCGACAAGCAAGAAAACTTCGTTCGCAGGTCGCGCCGATACGAGAACCAAATCATGATTCTGATAGAAGCATTCACTCGTTTGAACAACGATCCCGATTGGGTGTCTTTGCTGCGAAATCAAAAATTAACGGATTTTCCGAAACTCAAAGGGAAGCATTTGCAGGACCTGTTTGCAAACTTTTCAAAAAGTGAGGCCGCATGAACAATATCTCTTTTCGTACCGGAACAGTGACCTTGCCGGTGAATAATCTGTATCCCCTGTTTCCGCGAAAGCTTACAGGTCATTTATGCACGACCTATCGAAAAATCGTCAGTTCGATTAAAGAGATTGGTTTGGTCGAACCACTGGTCGTCGTCGAAAAGGAAGGACGCTACTACATTAAGGACGGTGTCTTGCGTTGGACAGCGCTGAAAGAGTTAAAGATCGAGTCGGTTGAATGTCTAATCGGCACCGACGATGATGTCTATACTTACAACAAACGGGTCAATCCCCTGACGGTTAGCGAGACACATACGATGATCAATAAAGCGATTCAAGAAGGGGTCAGTCTGGATCGAATCGCCGCTACTCTGAATGTCAAAAAAGAGTGGGTGCGTAAAATGGATTCGATGCTGATCGGAGTCGCTCCTTCCGTTATCGGTCTATTACGTCAACATAATGTGTCGAGGTTGACTTGTGAAGAGTTGAAAAAAGTGTCCTATCATCGGCAAATCGAAATTGTTGAACTCTTGAATGCCGCGAACGACTTTTCGCGTCGTTATACCAGAACTTTGGTGCTTTCCACTCCAGAAGATCAATGGAGTAAAGCGCATCCGACAAAAACCGTAGGGTCAGAAGCACAAAGAAAAGAACTGACGGGAAAACTTTACCAAATGGAAGATGAGTTTAAACGGGCTACAAGTAGTTATCGGGACAATGTATTCGATTTGGTTAAATTTACCGGATATGTACGGAAGGTAATTGCCGACTTGGCGGTACGCGCTTTCCTTGAACAGAATTATCCCGATATACAACTTTTTTTTGAAAAAGTGATTAACGATCATGAACTGGACGTTTGATCATCGGTAGTGCGACAAAGTTTACGCATCGAAGATTGCAAACCGTCGTTACAAAGTGTCATACTTAATCTTTCAAGTAGTACGGAATGTAGGATTATGCCCCGAGCCGAAGAAATACTCACTTTTATCAAACTTATTGGAATTGTTCAAGTAAGCGACTTAGTAAAACAGGATATCCAACGAGATGTTTTAGCCCGGTTAGTGAAGGAAAGCAAACTGAAGCGGGTTGGCCGGGGTCTATACTGCGTCGCTGACTACCAACCATGCATGCATGCTGAATTTATTCCGGTTGCACTGACTATACCCAAGGCGACTATCTCTTTGTTGTCTGCGCTCTGGTATCACGGTTTATTGACACAAATACCCAACGAAATATGGATTACTCTTCCTAGTGAAATGCGCACTCCCAAAACGGACTTTCTCCAATTGCAGGTGTCAAGAACATCGCCTGATATTATTAAGGTGGGACGCGAACAACAGTTAATTGAGGATACTCCGGTGTACATCTATTCGTTGGAAAGGACGATCGTCGATTGTTTCAAACATCGGAACCGAATTGGTTTGGATATCGCAACTGAGGCATTACGTAACGGTATTTATCAAAAGAAAGTCAATCCACGCACCATTATGAGGATTGCGAGGCTGTTGCGTATGGATAAAATTATTAAACCGTACCTGCAGGTACGAAAAATTCAGAAAAACGCGGAGTCCTGTGAAATCAGCTTGAACTCAGGTCTGTAAAAAATGTCTTGCCCTCGCTTTACCTGTAATTACATTGTGTAGGTTAGCGTTTTGCCGCCTCCGATATTTATATCAAATCTTCGTTTTTCTTTGCCCTGAAAGCAACCTGACGAGACCTCTCTGAGCCGTAACCAATATCGTAACTCCTGATATTTCCTTATCGGCTTCCTTAACGGGTTTTTCCTCAACCGGTAATGTTTGTTATACTAACACCTGTTAGCTATACTCTGGTAACCGGGTAACGAGGCAAAAAATGAGCGAAATCCCCTTAACCGACCGACAGTCGGAATTGTTGCAATGGATCACCCAATATTTCCAGAAGCATGGTCGGACTCCGACGATGCAGGAAATTGGCGACCATTTTTCGATCAGTCGTCCGACCGCATTCAATATCGTCAAGCCCTTGATTAATAAAGGGTATCTGCGGAAAGTCGGAAGCGGACCGTTTAGACGGTTGGATATCATCGATGAGACCGGAACCATCTTGAAACAACAAGGGGTTCCCGTAGTCGGAAGAGTTGCCGCAGGTTTGCCCCTGTTGGCGACAGAGAACCGGATTGGATGGATGCTTGTGGATGACGTTTTTGTGCGCCGGGGGGCAACCTATGTGCTCGTGGTTGAAGGGAAGTCGATGGTCGGTGCCGGTATCCTGTCAGGGGACAAAGTTATCGTCCGACCGCAAAAAACAGCCGAAAAGGGGCAGATTGTCATAGCGCGGTTCGATGACGAGGTGACAATTAAGTATTTCCATACAGTAAAAAACGGTATGGTCACGCTCAAAGCGGCGAATCCCGACCACCAGGACATTGTAAAACCGGCATCCGAGTGTTCGATACAGGGAATTGTTGTCGGATTGTGCCGCGAGTACCCGATGAAATAAGTGTCAGATTTTGACGTTCAAACACATTCATTGATGAGATGAAGATGCAGATTACACAACTCAGTCGCTACGATTTTCCCGAGGACATGATTGCCAACTGGCGGAAACTCGGGATACAGACCTTACAACCAATTCAAGTGCAAGCGATACAGAAGCATAAGCTGTTCGACGGCAACAGCATGATCGTCTCCGCGCCCACTTCCTCCGGCAAGACATTTATCGGTGAGCTTGCCGCCGTGTATCAAGCAATCAACAAAAAGAAGACGGCATTCCTAGTTCCACTGAAAGCCATCGCAGAGGAAAAGTTCCAGACCTTCCGTCAGATGTATTCGTCGTCTGGAATCAAGGTGGTGATCTCGACTCGTGATCATAAGGAGTATGACTCGGACATCGAGAATGGTAAATTCGATATCGCGATTATCGTTTATGAGAAGTTCTTTCAATTACTCAACTGCAATAAAACGTTCCTCAATAAATTGGGTCTGGTAGTGGTCGACGAGTTGCAGATGCTGGCGGACATCAGTCGTGGACCGACACTGGAAATGATCCTGACCCATCTTCGCATGCAACGGGAGCAACTCGGTTTCCAACTCGTAGGACTATCGGCAGTTCTGGGCAACCATCGGTTGGTCAATGAGTGGCTGGATATCGATTTGTTGCATTACGAGCGCCGCCCAGTGGAGCTGCGAATCGGTTATCTCTATCAAGGTGTGTTTCATTACCGTACGATGAACAGTCCAGGCACCGGTGACGAAACGATTCTCAAACGACCACCGGAGGATCGGGCTGAAGTATTATATGCGGCGGTGACAAAATTCAGTGAAGATGGTGAACAGTCGTTACTTTTTTTGAAAGACAAAAATTCGGTGCGCGGTGTGGCGAAGGCGCTTATACAATGGATCAATGCGCCGAGTGCGACCGATGCAATCGCGGAATTGGAGACTTTGGAAGAGACTCATTCCCGCGACGAATTAATGGAACTGTTACAACACGGTATCGCATTGCACCATGCCGATCTGACCATCGAGGAACGAGAGCTGGTGGAACGCCACTACCGTAATCGCAGTATCCTGGTGTTAGTCTCAACATCTACTTTGGCAATGGGTGTCAATCTTCCCACCCGAAATGTGTTCATTGAATTGCAGCAATGGCGCTATGATCCAAAGTTTAAAAAATTGGATACCGTCGATTTATCCAAAGGTGAGTTCGAGAATATGGGCGGTCGTGCCGGACGCTACCAATTAGAGGATGAATTCGGTCGTGCGATTGCGTTGGCGCATTCGATAGTGGAGCGGGAACAGATACGCCGATTTTATTTGGAAGGGGAATTGGAGGAAGTCAAACCCAATCTCTGGCGTTCTTCGATGGCGACGACAGTGTTGGGTGTTGTCTCGTTACTCGGTGGTGGTTCCACCGAACAGATAAAATCGTATCTGCGCAATTCATTGAGTTGGCATGTCCATGAAAAAGATGCGCAACAACAGGAGGAGTTGAACCAAGAGTTGGATTGCGGCCTGAATTATTGTTTGCGCGCGGGTGTGGTTTCCGGTACGACTGGTGAGAAACTGACTCTTACCGAGTTTGGAACCACGGTAGTCAGCATGGGCATCCGGGTTGAAACGGCTCACGTTATTAAGCAATGGTTATCGCAACGGGACGATCAAGCTATTTCGTGCATGGAGGCGGTGTTATTTGCGCTATTGACTGCCGATGGTCAAGAAGGATATGTCAATTTCTCCACTTCCGAATACCATTACCATGGTTACGAATATACGATGCGAGTAACAGAACAGATTGGCTCGAATGGCATGGCAATCTTCGATTCAGTTTGTAGTAACAACATCGATCAGTATAACCGGGCAAAAACATGTAAAAGCGCTTTACTGTTGAACGATTACATCGGTAGTTCTACCAATAAGGAATTGGAGAAAAGGTATCAAATTTACTTGGGTGCAATTCGCCGTATGGCGGAACAAATTGCATGGGTACTATCCAGTGCTGCAGAACTCGCAAAAACATTGGGTTATCCCAATTCCTGGCGTAAATCACTGGATCAAATCGCGATGCAAGTGCAATACGGTGTTCCAAATGCGGGTATCGCACTCGCACAGTTGCAAATCCCGCGACTCGGACGCGAACGGATACGTAAACTTGTCGCTGCCGGACTTACCGAACCGCAACAAATCTTGGAAGCGGGTGCTGCCGTGTTAGCCAAGTACGTGACAAAACCGGTCGCAACTTCGTTACTTGCCTGGTGCAAGCACCGCACTCAAGCGGTTGAATTGGAAACCGCGCTAAGCGACACTACCGATACAAATACCTCTTCGGTGTCGATAGAGAATAAAGGACACCATAATGTAGTCGTGGGCGTGAATCACGGAACGATCATCATGAATCCACGTGAAAACACTCAGGTAAAAAAAGCGGAACCGCCGGTTGATTTGTCAACACTGCCATTGACGAGTTGGAAACGCGAAGTATCACAGCGCCTCGAATCCCTAACTCCCGAGGCATTGGAACAGTTGTACGAAGAGACGCGGGCAACCCGGCACGATAGAATCCGCGCAGCATGCAACGAGTTGAAGGCGATGACAAGCATTGCCGATGCGACGCGACGAATCAAACAACTGAAAGATGAATATGTCGCGTTTACAACACTACTCAACGATACGTTACATGCAATTGTGATACCATCGTTTATATCCGATTTTACCAGTCTGTTGCGGAGTCGAGCGAGTTTCGATACCGTCCGAAACCGTGCACTTGCTGTATTTGATTCGATACTGGTTCCACTGAATGGGCTGATCAAGCTGCTGGAATCGTTCCGCGTTTCTCCCGAGGAACTATTATTGGAAGCGGTACAACGTAGCCGTCCGGTATTAAATGGAACGAACATTGACTCGGATGGTTTGCTGGACGAGTTACAGCGAACGGAACGATTTCTACCCAAGCAACAACTGGTAGAAGCCTTTGGTAACCTGTTACGGAATGCCGGTGATAGTTTACACAATACTGACGACCCGATAATAGTCCTGTCGTCTCGTATCGAGTCCAACCAGACTTGCCTTACCATCCGTGATAACGGTTGCGGCATTTCTCCCGAACAACATGAGTCG
>CAZPUW010000163.1:0-6381 GCA_964589795.1 uncultured bacterium | reverse complement strand
GTAACTCTGCACCCCCGCGGTCGTCCACTCAATCGTTTGCGTCGAGCCGATTTCCCACACCGCATTCGCCGATGGCGTCGTAATATGGATATCGCTGATCGTGAATATGGTATCACTGTCGTCAACATAAGCTGAATCGTATGAGCACAACCGGAACATCGCTTGGTTCGATGCCGGGCCCTGCGCCCGCCAATCCACTTGCCCGAACGGATGCATGAAATTAAATGTGGTAACCCACGGTGAGTTCGGATTATTCCGGTAATACAACACGACTGTATCGAGATTCTCACTCGTCCATCGTATCGTTTGCAATGACCCCGCAACAAAATTTTCACCGCCATTTGGCGCGATAAGGTGGATGCTTGGCGGATGGATAATCCCTTCCATCGACAATGTCGCATACATCACCGAATCCGATGCACTGATATCAGTCACTTCGATGTGTGTCAGCGCGCCTAAATAACTTCGGCTATTTGGCATCGTCCCGTAAGTAAACCGTGTATTCAGCGACGAGCCGGGATACGGGTCGCCGTAATCTCCCGTCGAACTATGTTCGAGTCCGAAGTCGCCATCGGCTTGTTCCAGTGCTACCCGGTAATGTCCGCTATCGGTATGGGCGGGATACCATTCTTCCGTATTGCTCGTATAAACATGTTCATCGACATGAAAAATCAACAACCCCGAACTCGGTAAATCGCCATCGTAGCTTACCTGTTGACGGTTCTCTACTAAATAATATTCCGATGAATCGGTTGAAACATTCATCCGGTACACAACCCCTGACGTTTCTACTTGCGGAATCGCTTGCTGAACGAGCGTACCGGTCACGTTTATCGGCGTAACAAAATTTGTCCACACTTTACATGCCGCATCGAACATCGCAGGGTTTGCACCGCCACCGTTCCAGCTTCCGCCAGCCATCAATGACCAACGCCCCAATCCTTCCGAAGAATAATCCGTGTCATACAAATCCGGTAATCCGAAAACAGAGTGTCCCATCTCGTGGCAGAATACACCGCAATTCATATCACCCGACGAATGCCAAAATTCCGGTTCCATCGAGTATGCCTGCACATTCACGCCGTCCAGATATGCCGCCGGCCAAATGCTCCACGCATGCGACCAGATATCGTTCATACTTCCCGACATCTCCGCCCCCGTACCGGCATGAACGATGAATAACCCTTCGACATAACCATTATGCGCGTAATGCGAGAAATCGACCCGGCTGTCGGCTAAATTAATTACATCTTCCGTCAACCCTTGGGCGTTTTGCGGATAATTCCCAAACCCGTGCTGTCCATCGACATAGTAGGAATAGGGGTGTGGTGCACGAATCCACCCCACAACCGACGGATAGTTGTCAGTCACGATATGAAAATCGTCGTATGACGATTTGTTGTAAAAATGGTTGACGGTGTGGTTGGCATGACCGAAAATGAGCGAGTCGTAAGTGGCGGGGTCGGTGGTCGCAACATGATCGCTGAAATCAACTAAAAGAATCAACGCCGGAAAATACGTCTCGTCGGTAGGACTATCTCGCAATGCCCGGTGAGGTGCTTCTATCCCCCGTGCCCGCAATTCACTTTCGTGTTGCATATAGTATGGAACGGGTACTTCGCCATTATGGATTCTCGTGAGCAATTCCGGTGAAGGCGGCATCGCCCAAACCGAAATACCAAGCAACATGGCGAGAAGGATAGAAATAATCAGGAAGCGGTTCAACATCTTGCACCTCAATCATCGTGTCGATGTTCGTCAGTAGAAAAGTGTATGCGTCCACGCGCGGGACTCTCTATAGGAGAAATGCGCGAGATATTATCGTCCTAATATAAGAATGTTATTGGTTTGATGCGAGTTGATTACCAATAAAAAAGAGCGTTCTACAACGCTCTTTTTTAATACAAATGTGGTCTTATTATCGAAATGGTTGAAGGTTGTTTAAAACTTCTCGACAAATTCCATATCCGCTTTCGCTTGGGCGCGTTGGGTTGCAAGTTCGGTCACTGCTTCCAAATCTCGTTCGCGTACTTTCAGGATATCTTCTTTGATATTGATTAGGTCTTCCACCGCCGTTGTAATTGCCGCTTCCAGCGACTTCCGGCGATTGTAGTACGCTTGCATCATCGCGATTTCATCCGCTTTCTCCACACCCTTACTCTCATCATACACAAATTGCTTTTCCAAATCGTTTTTCCATGCCAGTAGCGCATCCGACATCACTGTCGTCGAGCCCTTTACGTTGTACACTTTACTCCAATCGACATCCGCTGCCGATTCAATCCCAAACGACGACAGTACCGCTTTAAATCCTTCGGTGACGCTGGGGATGTCGTAATCTTCAATCAGGAATGTCGCAAGAAAACGTTGTAGTGCTCTATCCTGAACATGCACTTTCATCTCTTCCCGGTATTTATCCATCCAATTCGGTAAATCACGATAGTCATACATCAATGTGTTGAGTTCCGCTTGTTGCGTGATGAACCGCGACTCACCTGCATCACGCCGGTAATCCACCGCCGCTTCCACATACGTGCGGTTGATACTCTCATACTCCATCGTGCGGATGCTTAATTCCTTCGATTTATCGAAGGGGAAATATGCGAGCCACGCCATCAATGGAACTGCGAAAATTAATCCGTGTGTCCAGAAAATTCCCACGGCAATAAGCACAAGTACTGCCACGATTTTGCGCAGATAGGAAACTTTCTTCCCGGTGGCAAGCCGTTTCGGTACCGGCTTTGGCACAAGCGTTTTCGGTACGGGTACTTCCGGCGCTAACCCCGGACTGCGAATATCGGCGACTTGTTTGCGAAGTTTCTTGAAATCGAATGTTGTCGAGAGTGTCGGTAAAGAAGTGTCGATAAAATAGGTGACATGAACGTCGCGCTCGTATTCACACCAATGGCACCCCTTCAATCCTTTATAGTAACGGTGAATCGGAACCTTGTCGCATAACACCAAATCTTTTTCAAATTTTCCTAATTCTGTTACCCACGCAAGTGCCGACGGTCGCCCGTTCCCTTCCATGCTTGCCGGATCGAATGCACGGTAAAATAAATCCGCGATGTATTCCGGCAGCACTCCCATAATCAAACTGTTCGGCGGCTTCCCAAGTCCTTTTCTCACTGCCGTCTTGCTATAAACGAACCAATGATTTTTTATCGCCTGTTCGAGCGTTACTTCACCCGTCACTGGATAAAGTCCCGAGTACGGATGCCGGCCCATCATAATCAAATGGAAGATGATAACCGCGAGTCCGAAATTGTCGTGATTCGGCGTCCGCACAATATTCGTTAAATCCATCTCCTGAAGTTCGGGTGGAATGAAGTGACCTACGCCGACACCGCAGAGATAATCTTTTTCACTCGAATGTATTTGGAACGAATCGCAGTCGATTAACTTGACGACCGCCCCTTTCGAGATGAGAATATTTCCTTGATTAATGTCTCCGACCACATGATTGTGGTGATGAATCGCCGCCATCGACAGCGCAACATTTCGTGCCGCGTGAATTAAAAATGCCCAGTTTGCATCCGGGAACAGTTGCTTACGACTCGACGGGCTGTAGAGGTGATGAATCGGCTCGTATCCCGTCGCCTTCCCCATCACGAATCCGCATACGTCACCACGTTTCGCTTTGGTGTAAATCGCCTGCACCGGCCACGCCGATACATTCACCAAATCATCGACCGCGCTCCCAGCCATATTCAGAATTTTTTTCTGTTTATCGTCGGAGAGTGCTTCGTGGTAAATTTTTGCTACAAGTTGGTGCGAATCCCCTTCGAGTTCGTACACCGCCCCTTCACCGCCGCGGCCAAGTTCCTTGCCGAGGGTGAGTTTCTCGCCTTTACTGTCGAAGTATGTTTGTGTGCTCATAACCGGGTAGCCAGAATCAAGGTTTTGTCGTCTTCGGTTCGTTCGTTGACTTTGTCCATACCGAGGAATTTGGCAAGGTCGTCGTTGATTGTTGCAGGATTGAATGCTTTTGGATTCCGCATGTATCCCAGCATCGGTTCGAAAAATGGCGGGTGCGGAACCTTCAGTGCAAAGTTCAATGCCAGTGGCTGAATCCCATCCGTGAACAGCGCGAATTGTTCGAGGTATTCATCCAAAAATTCTATTTTGAGATTCTCTAATCCATTGACATCCGTTAGTGTAAACGTCGCATTCACGTATTCACCCGAATACGGCAGGAACACCATTCCGAATGCATTATTTTTTATCAGAACAATTGCACCATCACCGAGTTGGAAACACACCGACTTTTTCGGTCCGGTAACGACGCCCACCAGCGTACAGGCGAACTCACGCGGAATCAAATTCTCTTCGTACGCTTTATGCCGGATTTCCATAATCGCTTCGTGAACCCAGTGAATCACTTCTTTCTGGATGAATACTTCTTCCAACGGTTTTTCGGCGATGTCTTTTTTAATCATGTCGCAAACGATGCGGCATGCGAGCTCCGCCCCTTCGCGGCTCCGCTTCGCCGAACCGGCACCGTCCGAACAAAGTGTGATGAAGTATTCGTCGCCATTCGGCGCTTTGACACTCTCCACCAAACAATAATCCTGACACACGATACCGGATGCGATGTGCGAAGTGCCCATAACGCAGGCGTAGGCAAATTTCCAACTCAAACTTCTGCCCAACCTTTCGGACTTTCCAGCGGAACAATCATTCCCGGTTCGGTACGTGCTACACCGCTCATCGACGCCGTCAACCAGAGGAAAAATTCGCGGAACTTCAATCCTTGCAATTTCAGCGGCTCCCGCATCGAAATTTTGCGCAGGATATTCATATTCGCCCCTTCGACTCCGACCGGGAAGAATGCTATTGTTTTCGCTGATTCACCTTCTTTAATCATTTCCGCCGCCGCCATCCAATCGTCGGTTGGTGCGCCATCCGTCATCATGAATACCCACGGACGGTAGTAGGAAATACCATTACGTTTGTATTCCTCTTTCCGTTCGTCGAGCATATTCAAACCCACCCGGATTGCTTCTCCCATCGGGGTATCCCCTTGGGCGACCAAAATCGGTGTAACGAATGTATCGGGGGTGGTGAATTGGGTGACGATTTGTACCGGCCCGAATGTAACGATGCCGATTTCCACCCGCTTGGCGGCGAGTGAATCGTTCAGGATTTCATCCCGGAAAATTTGGAGGGCTTCGTTCAATGCCTGTATTGGCGCCCCCGACATTGAACCGGATGTATCCAATATCAGCAAACAGGCGACCCGGGGATCGGGATTATCGGCAAAACTATCGGAGCCGAACGGCATTTGGCTCGCAAAATCGAAATCGGACGTCATGGCTTCCTTTCCTTCGTTTGACTCGGTAAAATAACATGTTTACGGGAAATTTACCACTATGCAGATAAACCCTTTGCTTAGTGAAACAAACTTGTTTTATCCATAAAGTGAAATCTTTTTGACTAAACAGTAGGGGAGGGCTCGTGAGCCCTCCCTTTATTTTTCTTGCGAATTACTTATAGTGTAATTACAACGATGCAGTACTAACCCAATACGAAATGAAGTTTATCATCTTATGATTATTTTCTGATTATGCAGATGAACTCCTTGCGATTCCTCGGCTCGAACAGTTCCCTTCACGAAAACCCGCCATAGCTTTACCGTCCAGCCACCCGATATGCAGACCATTTTGTACATATACAGCAAATAACCTTACATTACACACATCGAAGACGATTGTCTCGGTGGTTTTCAAAAAGAATAACCGGTTGTATACTACAACCAGTTACTTTCAACTAATCAAAGGAGAGCGTTATGAAGAAAGTTGTTGCAATAATTTTTGCGTTTGCTTTTCTCGTACTAAGTGGTTGCAGTAATGTTCGCTTAACCGACTTCACGGTTATTTCAACCAAGAATGTCGACTGGTCGCGTGCCGCGGCATTCACTCGCGGTAAGGATCGTGTTACAGGTGTCGATAAGGTATCCATGATAATCACCATACCGCTTGGTGTTCCTAACATGAAGCAGGCAATCGATAACGCGATTCAGTCTGTCCCCGGTTGCGTCGCACTTGCCGATGGTGTTGTTCACCAAAAAACATGGACTGCAATTCTTTACGGTGAAATATCTTACATCGTTGAGGGTACTCCATTGATCGATCCAAAACTTGGTGACAACAAACTAGGAAATTACCTGATCCTTGCATGTAATAAACAAGGCAATGTCACCTCAATTAAAAGTGTTACAGAAGATGAGTACAACGCTTACAAAGCAAAGCTGCTTAATTGAAAAAGGTTGTTAGACACAGATAAAGGCAGGAGTGTACGCCTGCCTTTTTCTGTTTTTGTTCTGTTACACATTCATTGGCGTAAAAAATACTGACTTCTGTGGTTTGGCCTCCGATATCA
>CAZPUW010000162.1:0-6452 GCA_964589795.1 uncultured bacterium | reverse complement strand
TGGCAAAAATGGACACGGTGGTGCAAAATGATGCAAGCTCACGCGTGATACGATTTTTACTAAATGAGAAATCTGAACAGATTGCTGACAAAGGCGAGCGTGTTGTCTTATTGCACTACAAAAAAGCCGATTTGGCCCAAATGCTGAACATGAACCAGGCGACCCTTTCCCGTACGTTCAAAAAATTGCACGATGAGGGATTAATCGATGTAAAAGGAAGAACCTTTATTCTGCACGACCCCAAAAAGTTGGAAACGCTGCTACTGCCACCATTGGATTAACAGCGAAACGCAATTAAAGCGGCAATGGTGCAGCAATGTAGGGCGTGATTTATCGCGCCCGATTTATTTTGTATCTTCAATTACTCTTTAGAAGTAAGGTTAAACAATGTCAGAAGTACGTGTACGATTTGCACCTTCCCCAACCGGCTATCTTCATGTCGGTGGCGGACGCACTGCGCTGTTCAATTGGTTGTGGGCGCGCCATACCGGCGGAAAATTTCTATTGCGCATCGAAGATACCGACCAACAACGCTCTACCCCCGAAGCGGTCGAAGCAATTCTTATCGGAATGAAGTGGCTTGGTATGACCCCCGATGAGCCGGTCGTGTACCAGATGAAGCGTCATAAAGAACATGTCGATTTATGTTATGAACTAATCGAACGCGGAGCAGCGTATGCCGATTTTTCCGATCCCGCCGCTGAAACTGCGAAACGGGAAGCTCTCACTGCCGAGAAAAAGCAATACCGTTACGATGGCAGTGGCTATCGCGATATTCCACAAGCTGACCAATTAAAACGTATGGTGCAGGAACCGGGACAATTTGCGATTCGATTACGGATTCCGGAAGGTGTTACTTCATGGGATGATGTCGTTCATGGCAAAATTACCGTTAATCACGCCGAACTCGACGACTTCGTAATTCTACGTCGCGATGGTACACCGATTTATAATCTTGCGGTTGTATCTGATGACCATTTCCAGCGCGTCAATTTAATTCTGCGCGGTGATGACCACGTTTCGAACACACCGAAGCAAATTCTTATCTATCAGGCAATGGGGTGGGATGTCCCGCAGTTCGGACACCTTCCGATGATACTTGGCCCGGACAAAGTAAAACTGTCCAAACGGCATGGTGCGACTGCCGTCGGTGATTATGGAGATATGGGATTGCTGCCGGAAGCAATGGTAAACTTCCTTGCGCTACTCGGTTGGTCACCGGGTGATGATACTGAGGTGATGTCGCAATCTGATTTGATAGACCGCTTCGCGCTCGACCGCATTATGCCGAAAGCCGCGGTATTTGATATGCAGAAGTTGTTTTGGCTGAATGGTCAACACATCGGTCGAAGTGAAGCAACTTTCCTCCTCGAAAAATGCGGTGGAATGTCCGCATTTGTAAAACCGGGTGATACTATCCCCATAGAAAAAGTTTTAGCGTCGATTGAATTGTGGAAATCTCGTGTCCGAAAATTAGATGAGTTAGTTACTTCAACTAAAATTATGTGGGAAGATCCGACTGATTTTGAACCGGAAGGGGTGAAGAAACAGCTATCCGACCCTAAAGCGTATGAGCGGTGTGCAAAACTTGCTACTGCATTCGAATCGCTTACCGATTTTACCCACGACAACACTGAAGCGGCACTACGACTTTTAGTTGAATCCGAAACCGCCGAGACTGGCGAGAAAGTTGCCGCCGGTAAATACATCCATCCTTGCCGGTTACTCCTTACCGGTCGCACCGTCGGGCCCGGTCTCTTCGACATCGTTGTTGCAATCGGAAAAGAAGCGTGCGTTAGAAGATTGAGGCGGGCTGATATTTAAGAAAAAAGGCGCGATTAATCGCGCCTTTGGCTTTTCAGTAAATTAAAGTTTTATCCTATCTTTCGTTTCCGGCTTAAACTTCTTCTAATTTCCTCTTTGCGAATTTCGTTACCGGATCTACATCGTACACATCTTCCAATTTGTAATTGTACGCATATCGTAAACGATTGTCGACATCGGTGTGCCAGATCCATTCGCACGCATAACAGAATTTATTTTCGGGGTGTTCAATCGAATTAAATAATTTCGGATCGTGAACGAGTTGGCGTAATTCATTGTAGGTCGGTGAATTCCAGATTTCATATATTGATGGCTTAGTTGTGTTTCCCAAATACGGAACGATTTCCAGAGGTTTAACATGTTGGCCGATGCGATGCATGCAACAAGGGTAAACATCACCTTTGTAACTCACCATCATAAAGAAAAACGGCCAATAGCATTGCGGTAAAACTCCCGGTTTGCGCGGTCGTTCAATTTTAACTTGTCCAAGATCGACATCGACGAAATTATGTAATACCCCCCAAATCGCGGAGATATGTTTGACTCCGATGGAATGTAATTTTGCGACGCAAGGTTCTAATTCGGTTAGGTTGTGCTGGTATTTAACGATTTGTGCTTCAATAATCGGAAACTTTGATTTTTCCTCGCGCTTAATTCGAACTAATGTTTCGAGATTCTTACATACCAGTTCGATATCTCCGCCAATCCTTGTTTTAGCATAACTTTCCTGTCGCAAACCATCCACACAAACTGTAATAGTCGTGAGGCCGCTTTCTACAATTCCCCGGATTTGTCCATCGGTAAAATGGTAGCTGAAATTGGTACTGATATGCGTTCCAATCTTCGCTTTCCTTGCAATCTTGCATAACTTGAGTATATCTGGGTGCATGAAAGAATCGCCCAAGTGGTACAATGACAAATTTGCTGTTTTCTTTTTTATTTGTTCGATAATGGAGGAAAATTGGTCTACCGAAATTTTCATCGTTTTGTCGAAGGAGATTCCGTTTAAGTTGGTATTCGATTTTTCGTCGGCATGAATACAAGAGAGGCATTTAAGATTGCATAGTGGCGTGATATCAATTTTGACGCACACCGGCATTGTCTTGAAAACCTGCTTGTGCATAGCATAATTACAAATTGATAAAACCATATTTGAGATTTTGGCAACGGTCGGGTAGGCAAAATAGCGGTAAAATCGACGACTGGCGAAATCATACAGAGTAATCAATTCATGGAATTTCATTTGAATCCTTCGCAAACGGAGAAGAAAACACAGTACAAAGTCACACTTCTAAATAGAATATAAAGTAAAAAGACCAGCCGTACGACTGGTCTGATTACAAATCAAAATTATTCTGTAATTACGGAAACTATTCCCCCGCTGCCGCTCCATCCCGCCGGGGATCGCCGACACCTACTTTACTGCCGTCCGGCATGAATTGGATGGCTTGTGCACCGCCGAAGTAGTTATCCATCGACCCTCGTTCGCTCAATTTCCACCCTTTCTTTTTCAGATTATCGAGTGTTGCCGATGGTATTCGTGGTTCGTATTCCAACCGTTTTCCATTCGGGAAATAGCGTGGAGCATCCATCGCTTCATTCAACGGCATATTGAAGTCAATTAGTGCTACCAGCAATTCCACCATCGTAGCCGGAATGCGCGGGCCGCCCGGCGTGCCGGCAACCAGCCACGGCTTGCCGTCTTTCAGGACAATTACCGGAGACATCCAACTAATCGGACGGTGATTCGGTGCAATCGAATTTCTACGTCCCGGACGCCAATCAAAATCAGCGGCATGGTTATTAAACAGAATTCCATCTTCACGGTCAAACATATCGGAGCCGAAGAAATAATTAATCGATTGCGTTGCCGAGAGTAAATCTCCCGCGTTATCTGCAATTACGAGATGAGTCGTATTGCCGTGTGCCGTAATGGTGTCATACGGAACCGCTCGTTCGCGGGCACTGTCGAGTGGCAGCTTGGCAAATGAGCTGTCGATGTGGCTGTCGCCGAGAATGTAATCTGTCTTGACCGAAACATATAGCGGATCGCCGCCCCACACATAACCGTCAGTCATCCCTTGTCGAATCGCTTCCGCGACTACATGGATGAGTTCTGGTGAATTCCAACCCTTGGCTTTCAAATCCATTTTTTCAAGAATTTTCAGTGCTACAGAAACCGCCGTACCGCCTGCCGATGGCATCGGTAGAGTATAGATATCATAGCCGCGATAAGTAATCTTGAGCGGTTGGCGTTCAATTGTCCGGTACTTGTCCAAATCGGATGCGGACAATGCCCCTCCTGCGGCTTGCACGGTCTTCACGATATTATCGCGCATCGGCGGTTGCCGGAAAAGCGTAAAAGTTTGTGCAGCACCCATTGCGCGGTACGTCTTGGCGAGCCCCGGAAGTTTAATTCGCGGATTGACGATTGGTTTTAATTCTTCATCGCGGCTAAGGTACAGATGGTTCAATGAATCGTCGGAGGCGAGCCCGTCAGCGTGATCGACAATCATCGCTTTAAGTTTTTCGCTCGGTACGTAACCGGTATCGGCCAAGGTAACTACCGGTGCGAGCAGCGCGTCCAGTTTTTTTGTGCCGTATTTCTTATAAATCGCGTCCCAACCCAACCATGCACCCGGTGTGACGATGGCTGTTCCTTTGGTTTGTAACTTCAAGCGAAAACTATCTGCTGGCTGATAAAACGAATCGGGTACAACACCTGCTGGTGCCGTTTCACGGTAATCGGTTACGCTGACGAATTGGGTTTTGGCATCGTAGTATAAACAAAATCCGCCGCCACCAAGTCCGCTGGCTTGCGATTCTGCAACCGAAAGGGCGGCAAGTGCAGTAATCCCCGCATCGGCGGCATTACCGCCGGTGCGTAATGTATTCGCCGCGAGATTCGAGGCAATCGGATGGGCGGTAACGACCATTCCCGATTTACTCATGAATGGTATGCTTGGAACAAATTTTTGCGTGCTGTCCGGTGCTTTTACCGCAGGTGGCGTCGCCGTAACGGCGGTTCCTGCGTTGGTGGCTTTCGGAACTGCTTTTTGTTCACTGCTGGGTTTGGTTGTCGCACTCTGAGCGGTTACTTTCTTGGGAATACCCATCGCTAAAACAAAAATCAAACTCAGTAAAATAATATTCGAAAGGATGCGCTGGTGGCGCAAAGCTGGAAAATTCACGGTTGCCTCGTACTGATAGCATTATCGATGTTTTGCGCACTGCCGGTTACGGCTGCTGCGCCTAAGCTGTTAATGACAAAAGATGAATTACAAAACCGGATGCGGGATGCTTCCAGTGAAATGGCCCGTGTCTTGACAATAGCCCACGATGCGCATTTACGGCTGGTTGGGCCCATCGATAAAGAACGCGATCCCAATCTTACCGGTTTGATCGGTCCCGATGATTCGCCCATCGTATCCACACAGGGTCAGCTTACCGCAAAGCGGACGGCGTGCGTGCCAGACTTTGCCGCTTTGGTCACACGTTGGTTGTATGAAGTTGGTGTTCAACCGGAGGACAAAGTAGCGGTCATCGCGACGGGAAGCTTTCCCGGCTTTAATATAGCCGCAATTTGTGCGATTCGAGCAATCGGCGCTTCTCCAAATATCCAGTTTTCGCTTGCCGCGTCCGAATACGGCATGACCGAGCCGGATTACACATTGCTTGATCTGAACCGGGAAATTCGCAATAAAATCAAGGATTGGCCCGACATCGACGTCGTGACCTATGGTGCCGGGAGCGACCGTGGGTATGCCCTTCCTCCGAACGGAAAAAAGACCCTCGACCGTGCCTTTAAGCGGAACGACAAAATCCCCTTGGTCACCGGTTCGCTCCACGAACAGATAACAACCCGGTTGAAGCTCTTAGAGGATAAAGGCCCGTACCGGGCGGTAATTTTTATTGGTGGTAATATTGCCGCGTTAGGTACGGAAGAAATGAAAGATGTGGGTGCAGGTTTGTTGCCCCGTGATGTCAAAGTCGATTCGAACCTAAAAGAGAGCATGATGAAACAATATCTTTTGCAAGGCACCCCGGTCATCTATCTGCATTGGTCGGAACATCTGGCGAAAGTATGGGATATCCCCTATGACCCCGCACACTTGCCTAAACCCGGTAGCATCGAAAAAATATTTGATATAACAAAATAACACAGGATTGCCGTCAGTAAACGGAAAAAAAGCACTCCACCACGGAGTGCTTTTTTGTTTAAAAACGATTTTCACTTCAACAATGTAATCTTTTTCGTAGATATAATCTCACCAGACTTCAATCTCACAAAATAGACACCGCTCGGCAGTTCGTACCCAGTAAATGTTGCGCGGTGCTGTCCGGCACTTACTTTACCGGATACCAGCGTCCTGATTTTCTCACCGATGCTGTTGTAAACACTGAGTTCAATTTCTCGCGGATGGTCGATAGTATATTCAATATCTGTCGTCCCATTAAATGGATTCGGGTAGTTATTCACAATCGAACAAGAACGCGGGATGTACTTTTCTGTTTCGCGAACGGCTGTGTTGGAAAAATGTCGAAGGTGTGGAAAAGCCGCCGGATTGATTATATAGTCGTTACGGATTTGTTCTGTGCACACACTCCTTACAACAACCGAATTTAAA
>CAZPUW010000161.1:0-6480 GCA_964589795.1 uncultured bacterium | reverse complement strand
ATATTTTCGTGACCAACTTCCATGTCGCCGCGATTAGTGCACCTGTAGTTGCATTCAATCCCGCGAGTGTTGCGTTCGGATTGCATACGACGGGTAGCACCTATACCCAGACCGCTTATGTGAAGAACGTAGGTACTGTTGCGTTGAACATCTCCAATGTTACCGCGACGACAGTGGTACCGAGCTGGACTTCGCATTCCGCGATTGCAGTGGGTGACTCCGCAGCAATTACGCTGAGTTGGACTCCCGGCTCTGTCGGCACATTGAGCGACAATGTGGTATTTACATCTGACGCTGCGAATAGTCCGACGACCTTGTCGGTCTCTGGCAATGCGGTGTTGGTACATACCTTGCCGTTGAATGAAGATTTCTCTACCCTGACGTTCCCGCCGACCGATTGGTCTATTTACCATACCGGTACCGGTAGCTACGAATGGGTGCGTGCGGATAGCGGTCAGGAAAACTTGGGTACGAGCGCGTATATCGACGATTATGACCAACCGTCCGGTGACGTCAACTGGTTATATACGCCGGTTTACAACACGACTGGCGCTCCAAACCTCCACTTCAGCTATTTCTGGAGCTATAACGACCAGACCGCAATAGGTAGCCCCGGTTTTGCACACGATACGTTGGAAGTTATGTACACCACGGACGGCATCGTTTGGAACTCGCTCTATATTAATTGGAGCACGGGTTTGAACGGTGGCGACGACTCGACCAATTGCTGGACGAGACCGTCAAGTTCCGGTACATGGGGATTCAATGATATCACCATGCCCGCCGGCGCATTGAACCAGCCGATGGTACAGTTCGCGTTCCGTGCGGCTTCCGCTTACGGTTCGAGCATTTGGATTGACAACGTGCAAGCCCATATCGTTTATACGGTTCCGGGCACACCGGTCATTTCGATTGCCTACAACACGAATACCCATACATCAACTATCACATGGCCGCAACCAGCGGGCATGGTTGATGGTTACAAGATATTCCGTGAAACTACAACCGGTTTGTTCAACCCGACCGCACCGCGGTTGGTTGGAACGAATTCTGGTGCGGCGAGCACTACGTATATCGATGCCGGTGTTACCGGTCACGAATATTATGAAGTAACGGCGTTCAATGCAGGTGGTTCAAGCACATCAAGCTTTGCGATTTCGCTTCGTCCGAGTGGAAATCGTCACTTGGTAGCCCCCACCTTACCATTGCCGTCGTATAAGCATCGTGCTATTACACGCAAGGAAATGCTCAGAGATGTCCGTTTCCAGCAAAACCGTGGTAGCAAGTAGTAGTTAAGTAGTAACTAAAGAACGGGCGCGAGCAATCGCGCCCGTTTTTTTATGCAGGAACTAAAACCGTTCGACTTTCGTATTTTTGTAGTAGTCGTTTTGATGTATATCTTCGGTTAGGAACTATGGTAGCCCGCGAGAAAATTTTTACCCGCCTCATTGTTGCGATACTTGGTTTATCGCTTTACCCGCTCGCGTTTGCACTCACGAGTACACCGCCGCCGATTCACATCGACCGCATCGTCGTTAACGGTAACGAGCAAACGAAAACGGAAGTGATTTTACGTGAGATTACCGTTTCCGCAGGGGAATGGATTGACTCGGCGGCAATCGAAGAAACCCAACTGCGAGTCACAAATCTCAATCTGTTTCAGCGCGTGGAAGTATTTCCGCTCCGAAAACAGGATAGCACCTATCTCGTAATTTCGGTTACCGAAAAACTCTATATCTACCCGCTTCCATTCGCCAATTGGATTGGTCCCAACTCGAATGATTTTGTTTATGGCTTCCGATATGTTCAGTTAAATCTGGGCGGCATGAACCGCACAGTGGATGCATCGGCGTGGGGAGGCATCGATGAGGGATTTACCGGATTATACACTGACCCGTGGATTAGCGGAACACCCGGAATAGGCGCTCTTGCAATCTTGCAATACAACGCATGGTGGGATTCCTCGACTACAAAATCACGCGGTTTCCACCGAAATTTATACAGTGGGTTGTTGGGTGTATCGAAACGCTTTACCCCCGAAATCACGCTCTATTTGTATGGTGGTGGTCAACAGTCGCGTGTAGAGACATTCAATTCGGAGAGTGGTACTGAAACTGACAATATGATTCGCGGTCGGACTGAACTTATTCAGGAACGGCGGGACCTGATTGAGTTACCGCATCGTGGGGATTACTACCATTATTGGCTCGACTGGATGCGATTTACCGCTCCGTGGAAAAATCGTTGGGTCCTTGGATTTGACCGCAGAGTATATTATCCGCTATCATCGAGATGGACACTTTCTTTGCAGGGTGCCGCCATTACATCGACCGGCGAAAATCCACCTTACTTGCAGATGAAGTTGGGCGAATCCATACCCATGCGCGGTTACACAAAGTTAGCCGATCCCGGAACGTTTCTTGCTAAAGGTGCATTCGATTTGCGCTATCGACTCTATCCTACCCGCTACTGGACGTGGACGACTGCGCCGCAATGGCTGGAAAAATATGTCCGTGATTTAAAATACGGTTTATCCGTGAGTGCGTTCGATGAATTAGGTCAAGCATGGAATGAAAATGAAACATTAAAGTCGAAGACATTGCTGACCGGGTACGGAATCGCTTTCTCATTTACTTTACCTTATATCAATATCCTGCGGCTTGATTGTGGATTCAATCCATCCGATAAAGCGCGGCCCAATTTTCGGTTGGAAGCGTTGGCCGGACTCTAAAATTAGTAATGGACAACAACTGTAAACTGGAGGAAAAATGCTAAAAAAATGCTTCAGTACTTTGCGTTTTTATCTGACAACTACGCTGCTGGTTTCGGTTTCGTCGTTGGCGTTCGCTGTTTCCGATACTACGAGTACCATTCCGCTAATCGCTCCCGCAGTACCGGGAAAGTCGATTGCATTTCTCGCAATTGGCGACTGGGGACGCCGTGGCGCACATCATCAGCGCGAAGATGGTGTCGAGATGGGTAAAGTCGCGGAGGAATTAAATGCGTCCTTCACACTTGCCGTGGGTGATAATTTCTACGAGTCGGGTGTAAAAAGTTTGACCGATTCGCACTGGAAGGAATCGTTTGAGGATATCTATACGGCGAAATCCTTGCAAAAGCGCTGGTATGTGGCGCTTGGGAACCACGATTACAATGGTAATGTGCAAGCGCAAATCGACTATACCCAGCACAGCACCCGCTGGTATATGCCGGCGAGATACTACTCATCGACCATCGCCGTTGACGATACCACTAATTTGTTATTGGTGGTGTATGACAGTAACCCGTTTATCACCGGATATCATTTTGTTCCGGGTAAAATGATGAATCAAGTTGCAACCGAAGACACCGCAGCCCAGTTGAAGTGGATGGATAGCGTACTTTCCCATAGTAGCGCGCGATGGAAAATCGTAGTTGCGCACCATCCGATTTATTCCGGTGGACAGCACGGTAATATCAAAGTGCTGATGGAGCACGTCCTTCCGATTATCAGGAAATATCACGTACAGGCATATATCTGCGGTCACGACCACGATATGCAGCACTTGGTATCCGAAGGTGAAGTAACCAACTATTTTGTGACCGGTGCCGGATCGGAAGTGCGCGACGTGAATAAAACGCCGATTACTAAATTTTGTTACAGCACTACCGGATTTATGGCGGCAACTATTTCAGCGAATGAAATGGAGATGAATTTTATCGACTTCAAGGGGAAGATATTGTACACTACGAAAGTGGAGCGATAAACACATACCGGGTAACAACTTTGAAGAATACTCGTAATTATAGAAGATGCAGGTATCGACGCCTGCATTTTTCTTTGTAATCAACTCATTCTAAACAAATGCCAGAAACGCCACAAACACCATCCAATAACTCATACAGTAATTTACCCGAGCTCTCACCCGGTAAGGCACTGAAAGCTTGGGTTGTACCCTATATCGCCGGAACGTTGTTGGCGGGTTTCGTCGGTGCTCCCCTCGTATGGTTCGGTCTCGATTTACCGCTCGAGCGTAGCGATGCGCTGAGGGCGATAGCACTCGGGACTGTGATTTCCTATGCAATTATGCTCGCAATTGACATTGTTTCTACATGGGTTTATCTGTATCGGGGTGAAAGAGTTTTGCATTGGAGTCTTACAGAACGCGTCAGAAAATTTCCCCTGTTTGCCATTATCCGCTCGCTTACTATTCATTGTATCGGTTTTGCTATCCCCCTCATTCTGCTATGGAAATCTTTTTTCACGGGTTTACAGATTCCTGTTACGATAACCCAAATCGGGTTTTTCCTCGTCGTCTCGTTATTAATGTCTTATGTACACGCCATCATCGAATTTCATCTGTTAGGACAGACTCTCGACCGCGATCTCGGTCAACCGGCACAGGAAATCTCCGTGCGGCTTCCACTTTCCGTTAAGATTGGGGGTATCGCTTTGTTCGTCGGTGTAGTTCCCGTCGCACTGCTTGCCGAAACGCTCTATCTCAAATTCAACCAATCCGGTATCGCCAATGGACACATCAGTCATGTAATTGGTTGGACGTTCGGTTTCACTGCAATTTCTATCGTGGTAAGCGCAGTCCTGTCGTGGTTACTGGCATCCGATATTTCCCGCGCATCACGGCGGCTTACCGAGGGGTTTCGGCGGCTCGCGCTCGGTGATAAGAAACACCGGGTCGCAATTGCGACAATGGATGAATTTGAGGAGTTGGGTGCGGGGTTCAACACAATGGCCGCTCAACTGGAAAAAAATGAAGCGGTCTATGAAGAGTTTGGCAAATTAGTTGACCCTGCGATAAGGGATGAAGTGTTGGCGGGTCGGGTAAATCGTATCGGAGAATTGCGTTATGGCGTTGTTTTGTTTTGCGATTTGGTCAACTTCACACCACTCTCCGAGACTGTAACTCCGGCTGAGTTAATTGCATATCTGAATGACTTATTTGATCGGTTAGTCAATGCAATCAGTTCACACGGAGGTACGGTAAATAAATTTGTCGGCGACGCGATTCTCGCATTCTGGAATTTACCGTTACTGTCGAACGAGCCGGAATTGGCGGCGGTGATGTGCGCAATTGAGATGCAAACCGCTGTTCGTCATTTCAATATTGAGCGGCGGGAATGGCGCGAGTCACACCACCTACCGCTTCCCGAAGCCCGTGTCGGTGTAGGTATCCACGCTGGAAACGTTATCGCCGGTACGGTCGGTACCGAACACCGACGCGAATACACGGTATTGGGTTCAAATGTAAATCTTGCTTCCCGGATTCAGAACTTATCGCGTACTGCACCGTATGAAATTGTTATCAGTAATGAAGTAGCGCAACACTTGAGAAAACAAACGGAAACCGGAACATTGCAACTTCAATCATTGGGAGAAGTTGCCTTAAAAGGAGTAACGGAGTTGCAGGAAGTGTGGGGCGTGATACTCGACTATAGATAGTAACTTCTCAGTTTGCTGCTTGATTCTATCCCTCAATTATATAATTGTTAAACAAACAAACAACTAAAATGGTATTACGCCATCACCCTGAAATAAGCTGGTTTTGTTGCCGTATCCAACAAATTTTATTATCTTACCGGTTAGTCGGGCATATTGTAGAAGTTAGTAAAATCAACGCTCGAACCTCATTCACCCTCTTGTTTTTACAAGGAGCGATTCATGAAGAATTGTGTCAGCATGGCAATCGTCACGTTGGCGATGCTCGCGTTGAATTTTTCAGCGCAGGCATATCAACGTACGGTGCTGTTAGAAGATTATACCAACTGGGGTTGACCGTATTGCGCTCAAGCCCATGCATGGCTTGACCCTTACCTGGCAGGTACGGGCGGCAACAATGTTCAGATTATAGGATATCACTCCAACTACCCATCCGGTAATGATCCGTGGTATAACGCAAATACCCCAATGTTTGTAGCGGCGCAAAACTTCTACTCGCCCGCGATTAATGCGTATCCGAATTTCCACATCGATGGGACTTATACCAGCCATGGTTCGTCTTCCACGTTCGAAGCCGCTTTGGCAAACCGGCGGAATGTCGATTCACCATTGTGGTTCGATTTAAACGTTCATTCGACCAATTCGCTTGATTCCGTTATCGCTACTTTGCGGGCGGTATCCAATACACAAATGTCGTCTGGTTACACCGTAAAGTTTTTCTTGGTGGAACCCCACTTGGCGATATCGAATGCACCTAACGGTGAAGTGAATTGGAACTTCAACGCACTGATGTATGCAAACGGCGGCGTGTTTACTCATAGCGGCAGCACCAGCGACACCGTTACCTATCGTGCGGCGTTTGCCCGGCGTAATTCGGGCACGCATCCCTACACCTTGGATAACTGTGGTGTGATAGCTTGGGTTCGGAACGAATCGACCAAGCAGGTGATGCAATCCGTGTATTCGCGCAATCAAATGAATATTCCTGCATTGTATGAAGTATCGCATGCCGTTACTGACGAAACGGGTAACCATGATGGCCGTGT
>CAZPUW010000160.1:0-6532 GCA_964589795.1 uncultured bacterium | reverse complement strand
AACGCTACCGGGTACAATCGATTGCCAGTTGCTTAAGCCGCTTAAGAAAGGGTCGGTACTATTACGCGGGAATGGCAAACCTGTACGCTCCTTAAACGAAGCAGAAATTTCACTCTCTCTTTCGGGTGTTTCCGATAATGCTTCGCGTGCCATTTTCAATTCTTAATCGTAAGCACCACGTTTCAATTCTTCTCCATTAAAACCATACATACTCGAAACCAATTGCCTTATGAGATTTCGTTTGTAATCAACGGCAAATTGCTTTAAGAGATAAACGACTGAGCCACTTAGTTCATGTTCTGCTAACCATTCCTTTCGCTTACCGGGAAGGGGAAGTACCTTTATCCAAAAAGTCAAACTATCAGCTCTCTTGCCAAAAACGGGTAATTTATTAGTCCAACCTTCAACATCCAAGCGGACAATTTTGTCTGGTCTTGTTAGTATTGAGTCCAACTCTCCTGTCCACAACGGGTGCCACAAATCAGATTGGCACCACCCCATCGTAACAAATAGGATTACAACAGCAATACTACATAAGAACCGCATGTTTCCTCCTTTACAATTGTACTTTATCAAATCCTAAATTTGAAAAGTTACTTTTTGTAATCCGCGATAATAATTCACCCACTTGGTGGTGAATTTCATTGTCGCGTAATCCGGGTCATTCACCCCTTGCGGGTAATAAATCTCATAACCGTCGCGCCAGATGCGTTGGCGGGATGCCGCATCGTCCTTGATTTCGATATCACCGACCAACATCAATCCTTCAAACTTCTCATCATCGAGGAAATAGACGCATGCTTTTGGATTCTTTGCGAATAGAGCGGTGCGGTTGGATGATTTATTTGTCGTAAACCAAACCGTATTCAATCCGGTCGTTTCCATCTTCAACATCGCTTTGATAAGCGGGTAGCCGTCGTTATTCACCGCGCCCAACAATGCAATCGCACTGCGTTCGATTAATGCAAGACCGGCTTCGATGGCTTTTTCTTTGGTCATTATCGCTTCGATTCTTTGAGTGCTTTCGACAGTTCGTAGCTATCGCGTATCGCCTGTTTTGTGCTCATCGTGAGCGGTACTTTATCGATGCCGTCTTTTCCAAACACAATAAAGGTGATGGTGTGCTTATAGTTGTGCACTAACTTATCAATTAGTTTATCGACATTCGAAAAGCGGACGGATTCGCGGACACCGTTTTCTTTCAAATCCTCGAATTGGTAACCGTGTCCGGTTCCATTTTTCACCTTTAAACGGGTGGTATCGAGACCGATTTTGAAACCAACCTCTATCGGATTATTCCGTTGTTCGCCACGGTAACAGGCGATTAAATCGAGCCGTCCTTTTTCCGATACAGCTACATACACATTCGTTTCATTCAACCATGCCCACGCCAAATTGTTGTGGTGGTATTCGGTGGTGCTGTCCGGCAACGTCACTACCCGATAGTATTGCAACATCGAATCGAGCTTCGCGTTTCCTTGCGCAAACACAACCGTCGCGAATCCAACGCAAGTAACCGCCACAACTATACGCAACAACTTTACTCGCATTTTTCTTTTATTTTCACCCATGACCTACAACCCATTACCTATAACCCGTCTTTATACGATTTCCACTGCCATAACTTTTTCGGGACAGACGGTGTAACAAATGCCGCATTTATCGCAAATCGCGGGATCGATTACGTGCGGTTTCTTAAATTCACCGGTGATGGCGTGTTGCGGACATGCTTTGCCGCACAACAAGCACCCCGTACATTTTTCCGGGTCGATGACGTAATGAATCAATTCGCGGCACACACCCGCCGGGCACCGTTTCTCTTTGACGTGAACTTCCCACTCTTCGCGGAAAAACTTTAACGTGGAGAGTACCGGATTCGATGCATCCATACCGAGCGAACAAAGCGAACCAAGTTTCATCGCGCGGCATACCCGCTCGATTTGCGGTATCGTCGTTTCATCTGCTTTACCGTCGCTCACGAGCGAAACGAGATGGTACAGTTGGCGAAGCCCTTCGCGGCACGGGGTGCATTTTCCGCACGATTCTTCAAGCAGGAAATGTACAAAGTACTTCGCAATGTCGACCATGCAATTGCGGCAATCCATCACAATCATGCCGCCGCTTCCCATCATCGAACCGTTTTCGGTTAGCGTATCAAAATCCACCGGTAAATCAAGCATACTTTCGGGAATGCAGCCACCCGACGGGCCGCCGGTCTGTACCGCTTTGAACGGCTTATCGCCGATAATGCCGCCGCCGATTTCGAAAATGATTTTGCGGAGCGTCGTTCCCATTTCCACTTCGACCAATCCGGTATTTTTTACTTTACCGACGAGGGAAAACGCTTTTGTTCCGGGTGATTTTTTCGTTCCTTTCTTTGCAAACCACTCGTAACCATTTTCGAGAATCGGTGGGATACATGCCCATGTCTCGACGTTATTCAGTACAGTTGGTTTATCGTACAGCCCTTTTACCGCACTGCGGGTGTATTTCGCGCGTGGTTCACCGATTTTCCCTTCAATCGAACGCATCAACGCCGTCGACTCACCACAGACAAATGCACCACCGCCGCGCGAAATCGTCACGTGGAATGAAAAACCGGTTTTGCCAAGAATGTTATCACCCAATAAACCGGCTTCGATTAGTGCATCGATAGCGCGTTGCATGCGTTTCACGGCAAGGGGATATTCTTTGCGGACGTAGATGTAACCACGGGTCGCACCCATCGCGTACGCACCAATCGTCATTCCTTCGAGTACTTTGAACGGGTCGCCTTCCATAATGGAGCGATCCATAAATGCGCCGGGATCACCTTCATCACCGTTGCAGAGGATGTATGGCGAACCGGCATCCATTGCGGTTTTCCACTTTCGACCAGTCGAGAAACCGGCACCACCGCGTCCCCGCAATCCACTCTTCGTTACCGCATCGACAATCGTTTTTCCATCCTGCTTGATTGCCGCAAGGAGTCCGTTATAACCATCGTTGGCGAGAAAATCATCAAGCGATTCGGGATCGACAATACCGCAATTTTTTAACGCAATACGAGTCTGTTTCGCATAAAACGCGATGTCGTTACGTCCTTTGCAGCGTTGACCGATAATGGGGTCTTTGAACAGTAGTTTTTCATTGACTTGGGCTTTACCAAGCAGAGCGCTGACGATGTCGGGGACATTTTTTACTTTGACGGTTTCGTAGAGGATATCGTCGGGAAGAACATGTACCAGCGGCCCAACTTGGCAGAACCCGTGGCAACCGCTTGCTGAGACGTGCGTCACCGGATGCTTGCCATTTTTGCTGTGCAGGCAATCCTGTAATTCGGTCACATAGTCGAGTTTCGCGTCGGATAGTTGCTTTTTCAGTTCGTCGTATACTTCGAGCGCACCACCGGCAACGCAACCAGTACCGGCACATACGACGATTCGCCGCTGTAATTTTTTATGCGCGGCGATAAGTTCGGTTTTGCGGGCGACGAGTTGGTCGATTGATTCGTATCGCATCATTTCGCCCCTTTCTTTGGTAACACTTTTTGCACTTTATCGGGTTGAACTTCAGCGTGGTACTTTTCATCGACGACCACAACCGGCGCCATTCCGCAGGCACCGACACAATTCACCGTTTCGAGTGTGTACTCAAGGTCCGGTGTGTTACCCGGTTTAGTAAGACCTAATTCGCGCTCGAGCGCTTCGAGTACCATCGGCGCGCCACGAACGTGGCAAGCCGTGCCCATGCAGACTTTCACGTTGATGCGTCCCATCGGGTCGAGTGAGAATGCCTTATAGAATGTTCCGACAGCAAACACTTTCGATTTGGGGACATTGAGTTGGTTGGCTACTTCGATCAATACATCGCACGGCAAGAAGCGGTATTCGTCCTGCACATCCTGCAGTACCATAATCAAACTGGCTTCGTTGCGGGGATATTTCGCAAGGATGCGTTCGAGTTTTGTGAAGTCGTGTGCGGCTTGCGGGGTTTTGATGTCGGCGTTGCTCATGCCACCGCCTCCGCATGTTTCTTCACGCGCGATGCCGGATCGCAGGCAACTTCCGCGCCGCGATAGAGGAGCGCCACATTCGATTCAATCGCTTTCGGTTTGCTGGCGAACTCGTGACGGACAATCGCTTCAATCGTTTCCATATTCACTATTTTGGAGAGACCGCAGAAGGCACCAAGCACAACCATATTGGGGCCGCGGGGATTCTTCATCTCATTGGCGATTTGATTGCACGGGACAAGAACTTCGTTCAAGTCATCGCGTCCACTCGTTATCGGAATCAGTGAACTATTCACGATACAAATTCCACCCGGTTGTACTTTCGGTGCGAATTTTTCCAGCGACGGGCGATTCATCGCGACCAAATTTCCGGGGAAATTCACGACCGGACTTCCAATTGGAATGTCGGCGATGACGACAGTGCAATACGCAGTGCCACCGCGCATTTCAGGCCCATAGGAAGGAATCCAGACAACCTGTTTTCCTTCTTCCATTGCGGCTTCCGCCAGCAGTTTTCCCGCCAGCATCACACCTTGACCGCCAAATCCGGCGAATTCTACTTCTAATTGCATCCGAGGTTCCTCAGATTGGGTACTGGGCATTGGGCAATAGGCAATGGGTAAAATAAAACCCGTTTCCTGTTACCTGTTTCCCGTTACCCGTTTTATTTCGTTGTTTCCGGTGTTTTCTTGATACCGGGTTTGTAATACGGTTCCATATCGGTGCCGACCCATTCGCACGCTGCGCGCGGGGAGAGTCCCCAATTGGTCGGACAGGTGGAAAGGATTTCCACTAATGAAAAACAAATACCATCACGCTGATATTCAAATGCGCGCTTAATCATCTTTTTCGTCTCGATGATTCCCGCCGGAGTATGAACGGTAGTGCGGGCGATGAATGCCGGTGTCCGCAGTGTCGAGAGTAATTCGACTTCACGAATTGGATAGCCGACGTCTTCGACTTTGCGTCCAAACGGCGACGTGGTGGTGACTTGTCCGGGAAGTGTCGTCGGCGCCATCTGTCCGCCGGTCATACCGTAAATCGCGTTATTGACAAAAATCGTCGTGAACTTCTCGCCGCGATTTGCCGCATGAAGAATTTCATTACCACCGATACTGGCGAGGTCGCCATCACCTTGGTAGGTAAATACAATGAGGTCGGGACGAACACGCTTGAGTCCGGTCGCGAAGGCGGGGGCTCTGCCGTGGGCGGCTTCGAGGAAATCGACATTGAAATAATTGTAGGCGAGAACTGAACAACCAACCGGTGCGACACCGACGGTGCGTTCGCGCAAACCAAGTTCATCGAGTACTTCACCGACTAACCGGTGGATGGTGCCGTGCGTACATCCCGGACAATAGTGGGTAATCGTCTCGGTCCTTGCCGGGGTGCGGGAAAAAATTAAGTCAGCCATGTTACGATTTCCTCCCAAGCAACTTTTTCACTTCCGCGACAACTTCTTCCGGTGCAGGAACAATGCCTCCCTGCCGACCAAAGAAGTGAACCGGTTTCGTCCCTTCCATCGCATACTTGACGTCTTCAATCATCTGGCCGTTCGACATTTCGATTGCGAGCAGTTGTTTCGCTCCGTCGCCTGCTTTACGCATTGCGGCAAACGGGAACGGGAACAGTGAAATCGGTCGGAACAATCCGACTTCGATTCCTTCCTTCTTTAATTCGTCGATTGCGGTTTTGCAGACGCGGGAAACCGTTCCATAAGCGCACAACAATAGGTCGTGGGATTTTTCAAGATTGTAATATTCCCATCGCTGTTCGTTTTGTTCGATGATTGCATACTTCGCGGCACGTTTACGATTCTCGACTTCCCCTTCGGTCGGGTCGAGGAACAGCGTACGTACAAGGTGCGGTTTGCGCCCTTTCGCTCCGGTTGTCGCCCAATCGCTTTTATCCGGGGGGTTCGGTTTCGGTACGTTGTCGAAATCAACCGGCTCCATCATCTGGCCAATCAATCCATCCGCCATCAAAGTGACCGGATTGCGATATTTGTCGGCAAGTTCGAAAGCGAGCATCATTAAATCGACGGCTTCCTGCACAGTCGATGGTGCAAGCACTATCACTTTGAAATCGCCGTGACCTAATCCTCGCGTCATCATCATGTAGTCGCCCTGCGACGGGAGAATACCGCCGAGACCGGGTCCCGCACGACATACGTTCACAATTACCACCGGAAGATTCGCCGCCGTGATGTACGAAATCGCTTCCGACATCAACGCGATACCGGGTGAACTCGAAGTTGTAAATACGCGCTTACCGGTCGATGCCGCACCAAACAATGCATTAGCCGCACCGATTTCCGATTCCATTTGGAGGAACACACCGCCGACTTCCGGCAACCGCCGGACAAGATACTCGGATACTTCGGTTTGGGGAGTGATGGGATACGCAAAGAAATTTGTGGCACCAGCACGAATTGCGGCTTCGCCGATTGCTTCGTTTCCTTTCATCAGCACTTTGCTCATGATCGCGCCCCCACGGTAATGGTCGCATCGAAGAAGCGGTACACAACGGCATTGGCAC
>CAZPUW010000159.1:691-6543 GCA_964589795.1 uncultured bacterium | reverse complement strand
ATAGATCGCGGGTGACTCGTCGCCGACGCTTTGGGTCACCGCAGTGTCGGGCGGGGTCGGCTCTGGTCATCCGGGGTCGTGTTGAGGTCGGAAGGGTCGCACGCGAGTCGACCTTGTCAAATCAGGGTCGCGTCAGGTTGCGTTCAGGGCAAACCAAACCGATGCGGTTGGATGTTTGCTCGACGGTTTGCCGATACCGCGAACGTAAAAGCTCGAAGGCAAAAACGCAGGGAAGCCCCAAAGGGGGTGTTCGGCACGGTATTAGGAATGGAAATCCGAAGACCGGTTTTCCAGCGCTGTCTCCAGCGACTCATCGGAAATATGAGCATAAATCTGGGTATGGACGATACTGCGATGCCCGAGCGCTTTTTGGACGGCAAGGATGTCGTGGCTCTTCGAATACAACGAAGTAGCGAAAGTATGCCGGAGTTTATGCGGGGTAATCTGTTTATCGATTCCGGCAAGCCGCACCCACTTTCGCGTCACCATCTGGACGGCACGAGGATGCATCCGTTCATTCGATTGGGTGAGGAAGAGTGCGTTCGGGTCGGATGGCGATGTGTACCGGGTTCGTTCTCCGGTGATGTAATCGGAGATGACTTGTCTGGTAATCGATGGCAGAAACTTTCGAATCGGACTGCCACCTTTCTGACGACGGATGACGAAGTGCTTTCCATCGATATCGGACAGATCGATTTGCGTAAGTTCCCCGACCCGGATGCCGGTGTCCAGCAGGAGCCGGATGATCGCAAGGTCGCGTTGTTGGTGTGGTTCCCGGGAATGGCTGAGCAAGCAATCCAGCAAGCGTCTCTCTTCCTCGGCAGTCAAATAAGTCGGTGGCAACCGGTCGACCCGCTTTGTACGGAGATGGCTCGCAGGTTCGGACGGCAAAACGCCAGTGCGATATGCCCATCCGAAGAACGACCGGAGCGCGACTTTCATTCGGTTCATTGTATTCGAATTCTTCATTCGTCCGTCCGGCAGATTGGCAATGGCGACGAGAAAACAGTCGATATCACCATAGACAATCGTTTCGATATCGGCGATTCCTTGCGATCTGAGAAATTCCAAGCATCGTCGGATGTCGTCACCGAAATTTTTAATCGTATACGGGGATTTGTCCTGCGCTCGCAGATAGTTCTCATAATCGACGAGCAATTGATTGGTGATCATACTTCGGACTCCGGTTCGCATTCGTCGAGCGGACTCCAAGTCCAATCGGCAACACCATTGACCGAAAGTTTGACTTGCTTGTTAACATACTCAAGCAATGGTTGGCAAGTGCGCAGGTCACCATACAGGATGTATTCCTCATCGGTGTCGCTAATAAATGTAAAAACCAGAATCGAACTCTGCTGGTCGACGGATTGCAAGGTTGCGATTGTTTGCATTATTGATTCCTTACCACGGATAACCGCGAATATTTCCCCATTCGGTGAGTTTGAGTTTAGCGAGCTTTGCGGAGAGGATAAGATTCCACTCCACGTGCCCTTTATAAAACAGAGTAGGCTCGATACGGTATTCAAGTTCGTACCGGATTATCGTTTTCGTCACAACCAACCGGTACTTGCCCCGGCGCAGATATCCCCTTTCGTCAAGTCGCCAGTTGCGGGAGATAGCCCAGTCGATGAACTCTTGCTTTGTCATACTTGTTTTCTACCGTTCCATTCCGGCGATTTTCCCATCGGCACCAAGCGTCAGGTTCTTGAAGTATGCCGAGCGCAATCGCTTCCATTCGGACTTGGCATGATAACTCGGAACATTTTCAAAACGGATTTTCACTTCATACCGCACCGCGATGCGGGAAAGTTTGAAGCGGTACTCATTCTGTTTGCCGTCGTTTGCTGGATAGGATTTCTGCAAGTGCCCGAAGCGATCCGGTTTCCAACCCCGCGATTTTGCCCACTCTACGAATTGTTCTCTGGTCATTTTTTCCTCTCTTCCTGTTTTTTGGTGTCGACACCTTACAGTCGGGGGGTCGCGAAAGCAAGCGCAGACAAGGGTTGCCGGTTATGAGTGGAAGCGTAAAGAAATCAAAGGGTTCACCTCCGAATACCATCGCAGTTCCACAGGACCTTGCAGGCGCTTACGCGGTTTTGGTCGATCCGGCAGTATGGGGCGAGTACTATCTCAAGAATCCCGATGGCGAGCGCCGAAAGTACTGGCAGCATCAATACAATGACCTCCGTTCGAGTGCGAAACAGATTGTCCATCAGGATGGACGCGAGGTCGGAAAAACCATCGTGCTTTCTACACTGGTAATGCATTACGGTTTTACCACGCATAATGGGTCGGGATTAGTCGCGACTCCACACCAAGGACATCTTGAAACAATTATCGATGAGATTGAGCAGCAGCTTTTCAATAATCCGGCATTGCTGGCAAGCGTGGCAAAAAATCGTTATGGCAATCCCGACATTTCTCAGAAACCTTATTACCGGATTCGTTTCTCGACCGGGACAGTAATCCATTTTCGGCAGGCAGGCGATTCCGGGCAACCGTTCCGTTCGCTGCATGTCGAGCGGGTCTGGGTCGACGAGGCGGCTTGGATGACAGAGCGCTCGTGGAAAGCACTGCGTCGCTGCCTCAATGAAGGTGGTGTCTTTCGGATTTACTCGACCCCGAACGGTCTGCGCGATTCGACGTATTATCGGCTCACGCAGGACAAGAGCAAGCGCTGGCAAGTGGTAAAGTGGCCTTCGTCGTTGCATCCGAATTGGACATCGGCTCGCGAGAATGAAATGATGGAATTCTACGGCGGGCGCGATACTTCCGGTTTCCAGCATGAGGTTTTAGGGGAACATGGCAGTCCGACCTACTCCGCATTCCCGGTGGAGTCGATCCGTGCGGCACTTACTGAGATTACCGAATACCAGAAAATCAATATCACCAGTCGCGAATTAGCCGACTGCGATAATGAGGAAACTATTCGGACACGGCTCGATTTGTTGCTGGGACTGACACCACGGAAAGGACGGTTCTGGCTGGGTGGCGACCTCGGCTATACGTCCGATCCTTGCGAACTATTGATCTGGCTGGAAGAGGAAGGCGGCAAGCTGTCGCTGGTGTACCGGGTCCATACCGAACAAGTGGCGTATCCCATAATCGCGGAATTGTTATCGGTACTCGATGACTATTTCCAATTCACCGGTCTCGGTGTCGATGAGGGCGGCAACGGTTTAGCGGTCGTACAGGAACTGACAACCCTTGACAAATTCAGTGACTCCCGGTTTTCCGACCGCTTGATGGGATTCAACTTCGGATCGTCCACTGTCATCGGATACACCGACGAGGGGAAGCAACGAAAAAAGCGCACCAAGGAATTGATGACGAGTCTGATCAATGGGCGCTTGTCGCAGAAAGCGATTCGCTTCCCCAATGACGACCCCGAAATCGAGGATCAATTTACCACCCATACCTACAGCATGTCGGAAGGGAAGATCGTTTATTCCAAGGGACGCGACCATATCATCGATGCGACCCGGTGTGCAATGCTGAGGGTGTATCTGGAAGAGATAAAGGAATTGAAACCAGAATTCGAGGAAGCGGCGATTATGCCACTCACCACCGAACCCTTGTTTGTATGAGGTAATTAATTATGAAACTATGGCCGTTTGAAAAAAATAAGAAACCGATGGAGACGACAACCATTACGATTCTCGATGAGGTAATGGGCTCTGCTGCCGATATCTCCGGTACATTCTCGTCGGAATATAATGTGCAAGGAATTCCCACGACATGGGAAGATCGCGGAAAGCTCGCATGGGAATATTACACCGAGGAACCGATTGTCAATAACGCCATCAATGCCTGGCGTACCTTTGCCATCGGCGACGAGATACAGGTCACTGCCGACGATGAACAGACCCGTAAAGCGGCACGCGATCTGTTCAAACAATTGGAGTTGAATGATTTCGTACGGGATATGATTCTGCAATTGCTCGTCAAGGGTGAGTGTATGGGCTACAAGACCTACGGTGGGCAGAAGAAAAAAACGTCAAGCGGCAAGGAAGGATATTCCGAGATCGAAAAAATCTGGTGTCTGAATCCGGTATCGATTCAATTCCAACTGGATCGCGGCGAGATTGTCAAAATTATTCAGAAGACCGAGGATGCGGTCGGTATTACCTCCGGTAATGAGATTGAACTCAATCCTGCACAATTTTTTCACCAGAAATGGGACTCTCCACAGTTTAATTCGCGCGGAAACTCGATGGTGCTCCCGGCTTTCGAGTCGATTGAACTCATGCGTGATTACCGACGTGCCGAGCGCGCCATTGCGAAACGGTGGACGACACCGCTTCGGTTTATTACGGTCGGTGGCAAGTTCGGCGATAAGGTGGTTATGCCCACCCAGAAAATGTTGCAGCAGATCCGCGATACGATTAATAAAATGGATTTGAAATCGGGAATGGTCGTTCCGTTTTATGTCGATGTCAAGACCTTCGGCACCGAAGGGATCGTGCTCAATACCGAGGCAAAGGTCAAGGAAATTAAATCCGATATCGTGGTGGCGCTCGGTTTTGTGAAATCGCTGATTACCGGCGAAGGTCCCAATTTCGCAACTGCCAGTGTCGGATTTTCTAAAGTCATTCTCATGCTCAAAGAGATCAAGCAGATCGCCCGGGACATGCTGACTTGGATTTACGATGACTGGAAGGAACTCAATGGCTGGCAGGACAAGCACATCGACTTCATTTTCTCCGATCTCGATTTGGCGAATGAGGAAAGTCAGAAGAAAACGCTGATCGAACTATACGACCGTAAAATCATCTCCATTGATACCCTGCAGTCAAAATTGGGACTGCGTCCCGAAGTGGAACAGGCGAATCAAGCCGAGGAGCGGAAGAGCACCATCGATTCGCTCAACATCAAGGATATCGCGACCCTGATCGCTTCCGGAGTTGTCTCGGTACAAACGGTACAAGAGCATCTTGGTCTCGATCCGGTTACCGAGGAAAAGAATAAAAAACAAGAGGTAGCACAAAGTGTCGCGGAAGTGTATGCGTCGGTGCCCTTACCGGATGAACTGAAATGACACAGCAGGAGCGCATTCTAGCGGAGACGGCGAAGAGTCTGGCGGCAGTCGATAAATACACCGACGAGCAGATTAAGACGTTATTGCAATCGCTACAGCAATCCTCGGTACAAATCAAGGTGGGGTTGCTTTCGGCTGGTCGTGGTTCGGTCACGCAGGGATTACAAATCCGGCAGGAACAATTACAAGCGATTCAGAAGCGGATCGATGCGATTATCGACCAATTGAAGGAACAGCAATCGTTATTGTTTACCGGCATTTCGCACGATTCGTTTCAGCAAGGGGTACACTCCGGCATCGATGAGTTCGGGAATATCGGTTTTCCGACCTATAACTCCTTAAATCAAGCCGAGCGGTTGGCACTTGCGAGCGGTGCGATGAGTGTCATCGACACGCAGGCGCTCGACTTTCTAACCAACTATCACTTGCAATTGCTCGGTAATGTGACTCAGCAACTGTCAGACAGCATCAAGCAGGAATTGAATGTCGGCATTATCACCGGATCGGGCATTGGTGATATCGTCGATAAAGTCGGTGGTGTGATTACTAATCCCGACGAGTTCAGCCGTAACGGTAAGACGGTATTTAAAACCGCACAGCAACGGATCGAGACCATTACCCGCACCGAGATTCTGCGCGCCCATAATCAGGGACGCACCAAATTCTATCAGATGGTTGGTGTAAAGAAAGTTACCTGGGTCACCGCACTGGATGAACGGACTTGCAATGAATGTGCCCCGCTCGATGGCAAGGAATTCTTGTTTGCGGAAGTGCCATCGCTTCCCCGGCACCCCAATTGTCGTTGCACCACCTT
>CAZPUW010000159.1:0-681 GCA_964589795.1 uncultured bacterium | reverse complement strand
ACCTTCGTTTCGGCACCACTTGCCATCTGCGGACAAGACGAACCGGTGGCAATGGCGGCGGTAACCGGAAGCGGTTGCATTATGCCGGCAAATAAATTGTCGGAATTATCGAAAGTACAGCAAGCGGAAAGTGTTAAGGTACAACAGGCATTTCAAAGTGGCGATCCGGCACAGTTACAACTACTCACCATCAAGGAGATTCAGGGTCTGTCGATGCAGAATGGAATCGCCATTGCCCGCACCAAGAGTGATTTTATTTCACTGCTCGATCAGGCGGAAATCGGTTACGACCACTCCGGTCTCAGTGGACAGGCGCTCAAGGATAAAATCAAGCAATACAAAATCGGTGCGCTGCGCAGCAAAGACGAATTGATACAACTTCTGAAAGCAAAACAGCAACTTGCCACTCAAATCGTAAAAACGGTGATTCCGGTTGTGCAGCAACAGGCATTGGTCAATCTGGCAAAGCAGGAAATTGACCAGATGGTCGGTGCGGTAACGCCTCCGTCTCAAATAACCGATTACCAGTCGTTCCTCGCTTCCATTACCGCAGTTGAAAGTAAAGTTGCTGCACTCTCGTCGGACCCGGCTTATGTCAATGTCATCGCCGATCCATTGCAGAAAGTGCAACAACTGAAATCGGCATGGCAGGCTTCGATAGCGGCAAAGTCGTCCGGCGAT
>CAZPUW010000158.1:0-6556 GCA_964589795.1 uncultured bacterium | reverse complement strand
GTTGGTGGATAATTTTCGTGTTATTTGCCATCCTGAAATTTATCATCCCGTTTGTTTTCCTGATGTCGCAAGCGGCAAAGCGCAACGAACGCAGATTAATCGTCGTGGCAGTAATGATTTTACTCGGCCAATGGTTCGATTTGTACTGGATGGTTATTCCTACCAAATACAGCGAACTTACATTCCCGGGTATTGCGGATATCGGTGGACTGCTGTTCTTTGTCGGTCTCTTTGGTATTCCGGTGGTGCGTACTTATCGCAAATATTCGGTATTGCCGACCGGCGATCCGAAAATTCTTACCAGTTTGAATTGGAATGGATAATGAATAACAAACCGGAACAGTCGCACCCTTTACTTTGGTTTGTCGCGCTTGCGATAACCATCGGTTTGATTGCATTCATTTTTTCCAAAGGATTCCATGAGGGGATAAAGATTGGCTCGACGACACCACCACGTCCGGTAAATCCGAATGCAGTAGCGACTGGGCCTGATATCCGGGCTCTGCGCATTTCATCGCCGGAGGCGATTGCGCATGGTAAACAATTGTTCGCATCAAATTGTGCAAGTTGCCACGGCCCGGAAGGAAACGGTGACGGCCCGAAATCGGCGGAGTTGAATCCAAAACCACGAAACTATCACTCCGAAAAATTCAAGAACGGCAATGCACCGTTACAAATCGCGAAGACACTACAAAATGGATTGGGAGGAATGCCAGCATTTCCTTTGATACCGATTGAAGACAGGTTTGCGTTAATTCATTTCGTACGGTCGATGGTTCCCCATCCCGATAATGACGATTCAACCGCAATCAATGCCTTGCCCGCTTCCGGAACGAAAGCGGCAAGCGCCGCACCGGACTTAGCAAAAGACAAAGGACCGCGCATTCCGATCCGGTTTGCGATGGAGCTGTTGGTCGAAGAAGCGGGTGCGAAGAATGTCGGACAAAGCCCCAAACTACCGGTCTGGATGAAGCAACCCAATGTGAATGCACGTTAGCAAGAAAGGCGGACAAATTGTCCGCCTTTTTTTACTGCATTACTGAAGCAAAGAATCCTCATATTATTTAACAAGAATTATTTTGCGTATAGCTACCCTTCCTTCCGAGCGAAGACGCACGATATATTCACCGGACGATAACCGGTCACCGTGAAACATAACAGAATAACGACCTGCCGCTACCCTACCGTGCGATAAAGTTTCTACCGTTCTTCCTGACATGTCGATTATGTCAAGCTGCACTACAGAAGATGTAGGCAACGAATACCGGATGGTGGTCGTGTTGTTAAATGGATTGGGGTAAGCATTTTCCAGCCGGAACTCACGGACAAGATTATTTCCCGGATGGACAGCGGATATAAACGATTGACCCGGTTGTGAAACGGTTATGTCAATGAATTGTGGATTAGCCGTGACATTACTGGTTACCTGAAATGTTGTTATCCGCGAGGTAGTATCAGGATTTTCTGCGACGGTAACAAGTACATCACTGGACGCGCCTGAACCCGTTTGTGGAGAAAATTGTATCCAACTTGAATCGCAGGTAATCGTCCGTGACGGTACTAACTGGCTTCCGGTTAAGTCGATATGAAACGATTGTTGTGCGCTTTGATAGTCATCCAATTGCCAATCGACCGGTGCGACTGATAATGTGGCAATGCCATGACCGGTTTGACGAACAAATAGTGTTTCTGCGACAGGTATGGGAAACGCTAATTGCAATAACACCATTCCATTACGGTTGACGGCACCAAATTCTCTTGAAATCGTAATAACGAAAATTCCCGGTCCAATTCCGGTGGTTGGGTCGACAGAGAGCCAATCATCGGTAGTAGATACAGTCCAAGTCGTAGTATCGGCAATTGACAATACACGTATTGTGTCATCACCTCCCAACCATAGCGAATTTATTGAAATTGGATCCATGTAACCGGTAATGGTTTGCGTTACCGGAACGGTAATCGAATCCGGCGTTACACCAACACCACGGATGAGCAAATAACCGCTTCGCGTTGTACCGGGAGCACCACCATCGGCAATCGTGACTGTAATCGTGTCCGTTAGTGCGTTAATGTTGCCCGAAGAAGGAGAAACAGATAACCAATGTGAAGTATCGGAAATTGCCGTTATCGACCACGATGCAGTAGAACTGGTTTGCGAAAAAGTTAAAGTAAGTGTAGTGGATTGCGGTCCCTGCTGGACATCGATACTGGACGGCGATGCCTGCATTGAAATTGGTTGGGCAAAAGTATATTGTGAAACCAGAACGATGGTGAACACCACAATGCATAGACGAAGTTTGTTCATAATGAACCTCCGTTGGATAAGCAAATCATGAGCCACATATAATTGTACGAATAAAAAACCCCCTTGTTCAATAGAACAAGGGGGTTCTAAAAAATATACTGCGATTGATTATTTAATCAATTCAATCCTACGTATCTGGTTCATCTTACCCGCAACCATCATCCTTATAAAATACCCGCCTGAAGATAAACTCGAGCCGTTCAGGGTCACATTATGGTAACCTGCATTTTCAGTATTTCGCACAAGTGACATGACAATTTGCCCTGACACGTTGACGACATCCAAGGTAATATTTGATTGGATAGGCAAGTCATACTGGATTGATGTCGACGAATTGAATGGATTGGGATAGACCTTTCGAATCGCAAATTGTGTTGGAAAATCAATATCACGATAATTGACATTAGATATATAAGTACCCGGTTGAAATACAGTTATCATAACAGTATCAGGTACTGAATGGTTGTCGATAATAGTGATGGTTGCTGTTCGTCCTGCGGAATCAGGATTTTCGTCAGCTAAAGCCGTAATTATATCGTTTCCGATTCCATGCCAAGGAGTACAGGTTATCCAACTTGCATCATAAGGTATATTCCAATCTGGTATCATCGTTCCGCCACCATCATTGATTTGGAACGTATGGGAAGCCGCGTGGTAATCATTTATCGTCCAACTCGTCGGTGAAACCGTAAGTTGGCAGGGAATTCTACCTCCCTGTGTGACCCAAACCGTATCGATTCGTGGATGGGTAAAATTGAATCCGATAACGATACAACCTCGTCGGGAGCTAATAGAATCGTTTTCTGAAATAGCACCGGTAATCCAGTTGGAACCTATACCGCTATCGGGATGCACCGTAAACCAATTTGATGAGGTTGTGGCTGTCCAAGTAAGCGAATCATTGATGTTTAAGAGATGAATGCTGTAAGGAGTTGCCATCCAATTTTCGTCCACGCTGCCCGGATCGGTAAAACCTAAAAAATGTAATAAAATTGGAATTGTAATTGTATCCGGTGTTGTATTCATTCCATGAATTACGACTTCACCGGGGAGGTCAAAAATTTCGAAAGGAAATTCGTAGGAATGAATTGATACCGTGAGTTGTACCGTTTCTTCGGAACCATTCCCCGAATCCGGCGTGACAGTAAACCAATTTGCACTATCATCCTGCGTTGTCACCCACCACGAAACCGATTCGCTTATACTGGAAAAATGCAAACTGATCGTTTGAGAAGCCGGGCCATTGAGAAATTCAAGACTGGTTGGTACCACTTCCATTTGGACGGGTTGCGCAGAAACAGAAATAGTCGTAACGAGAATAATCGTAAAGAGGAGTAACAAACTTCTGGTATTCATAACAAACCTCCGTTTGCAAAGTAGTACTTTGTGGGTATATATAATTTAATACAAAAAATCAGAATCAAGAACTAAATTGTCCTGACGTAAAGAACACCTCCGTTCATATGAACGGAGGTGTTTTATTTTTAGGAACTGCGGTTTACGAACCGCTTGATTGAACTACTTAATCAATTCAATCCTTCGCATCTGGTTCATCTTACCCGCAACCATCGCCCGGATGAAGTACGTCCCGGAAGGTAGATTGCGTGCATCGAAACGAACGAAATGGTATCCCGCACTCGCGATATTATTGTAGAGAACCGCCACTTGCTGGCCACGAATGTTATACACGGTAACAACCAATGTTGCAGCTTGCGGTAGTGCCACTTCAATCGTCGTCGATGGATTGAATGGATTCGGATAAATCTTTGTCAATGAATATGCGTCAGGTAAACTACTGAACTGCGTCCAAACGGCAAGCGAAGTCTGATTTACGGTAATCGTATCCGCACCCGGTGTCGCACCCGGTGCACTGATAATTAAATGTGATGTCAGTCCGAATCCGGTATTGTTTTGAGCGACTCGCGCGGTAAACTGTCCATTGCCATTACCTGATGTTGCAGAAACTGTCAACCACGGTTGGTCGGAAGCAACAGTCCAGTGGAGGTTCGGATTATCACCCGCGATTGTAACAGTGACATGAATGGAATCAGGATTACCACCCGGACTCCAAGATGTCGGAGATACCGCAAGCGTAGTGACCGGTGTTCGTCCCGATTGCGTTATCGTAAATGTAGTAGTGGCCGGTGTCGTACCGGTTCCTGCCACTGTCACTACTGCAATTCTCGCAGATGTATCCGGGTTCGCTGTAATGGATGCACTGAAATTTCCGCTACCGTTTCCACTACTCGGTGTCAATGTAACCCACGTTGCAGGAGTAGAGGCGACCCAATGTGTGGTTGGGTTATCACCGGAAATGGTTACTGTCACTGACGTATTACCGGCAGTATTCGGTGCAATCCAAGTTGTCGGAGCAAGTGAAAGTGTCGTAACCGGAGCGCGGCCCGATTGTGTAACCGATACGACTTGCGATGCCGGAGTCGTGCTGTTTCCATTTACCGTTATGGTAGCGGTTCGAACGGCAGTATCAGGATTTGCGGTGACGGTCGCGGTAAAGTTACCGCTTCCATTTCCGCTGGTTGGATTCACCGTGAGCCAAACTGCACTTGATACCAACGACCAACTCGAATTGGGAACATCACCCGCAATCGTCACAGTGACATTCGTCGCAGTTGCTGTACTTGGTGGACTCCAAGTCAATGGAGAGACGTTCAAAGTCGTTACCAAACCGCGACCCGCTTGTGTTACCGATACCGTGCGGGTTGATGGCGTCGTTCCCGTTCCGGTTATCGTTACGATTGCCGAACGAGCATTTGTATCCAAATTCGCAGTAGTTGTTAATGTGATATTACCCGAACCATTACCACTCAATGGTGCAACCGTTAACCACGTTTGGTTCGACGATGCCGTCCACGGTGCAGTCAAATGATCGCCCGCAATCGTGAGTGCGATTTGTGTATTCACTGCGCCGGATGCCGCGTTCCAAATTGTCGGCGCTACCGAAAGATTTGTCAATGGTGCGCGTCCGGTTTGGGTTACCTGTACGGTATCGTTGGTCGGTGTCGTTCCCGTACCGCTCACAATCAAATAACCGGATCGTGTCGTGGTATCGGGATTCGCTGTCATCGTCGCGACGAAATATCCGGTTCCGTTTCCCGTACCCGGTGCGAATGACAACCAAGTCATATTCGAAGACACTGTCCATGGCGCGGTCGGATTACCACCAGCGATGGTAATTCGAACCGTATCATTCGCGGCACTACTGGCAGCATTCCATATCGCCGGTATCGTCGTCATCGTGGTGACTGCACGTCCCGATTGCGTGACAATAATCGTATCGCGCAATGGAGTAGTACCGGTTCCAACAACAATCAGATTTGTAGTACGTGAAGTTTGCGCGAAATTCGCAGCCGTTGTAGCGATAAACGTACCGCTGCCATTACCGCTGCCCGGTGCTACACTCAACCATGCCGGTGCTTCGGAAATCAATGTCCAATGTGCGCTCGGAACGTCACCGCTAATCGTGACTGAAATGGTGTCATGTGATGACGCCGATGAAGCATTCCACGAATGGGTCGATAGTGTCAATTGCGTGACAACTGCTCGACCTGCTTGGGTAACAAATACTGTTCGTGTGTTCGGTTGAGTGCCGGTGCCGGTAAACGTAAGTGCACCGATGCGAGCAGAGGTATCTGGATTCGCCAAGACACTCGCGGTTACATTACCACTACCATTCCCGGAAGTTGGAGTAGCCGACAACCAAGTTTGATTGGAAGTTACCGACCACGCTGCATTCGTATTTGTACCTGTGATAGTAACCGATAAACCTCTCGAATTCACCGCACCGGATGGATTCCAAGAAACCGGACTAACCGTCATTGAAGTTATCGGGCCGGTTCCGGTCTGAGTCACCAAAATCGTTGCAGTAAGTGGTGTCGTTCCTGTTCCCGTTACCGTGATTGTTGCACTACGGAAACCGGTATCGGGATTTGCCACAACCGATGCCGTGAAAATACCACTCCCATTACCGTTATTGGGATTTACCGTCAACCACGTTTGATTGGAACTTGCTGTCCAATGTGCGTTCGTTACATCGCCGGTGATAACAACATTGACCGTTGTGTCAGTGGCTGCGGACGTCGGGTTCCAAGTGGTCGGATTAACGGCAAGGTTAGTTACCGGTGGACGACCGGCTTGATGAATCGTAACCGTATCCGTTGTAGGAGTCGTTCCGTTACCGTTAATCTCCGCAATCTGCTGATCGACAACCGAAAGGCCATTGGCTGTGGTCGT
>CAZPUW010000157.1:0-6579 GCA_964589795.1 uncultured bacterium | reverse complement strand
GTACTCGCTGCTATCAGTGATATCGACACGCGCAATCAACCAGTGGATGGGGTTACCATGTGCGTCGTTTTTTACTGGGATTCCCTGAGAATGAAACCAGTGCATTTTATTTTTGGTGTCATATAAACGAAATAAAAAAGTGTTACTCTTGGTTTCTTTATTTCTGATTTTCTGCAAATTGAATTCCATTTGCGGTATATCGTCAGGATGTAGGCGTTCGACAAAAACCTCTCGCCAATTGTTCGATAATGTCTCAAACGGCAGTTGATAAAATTCCAACACGCGCCGATTAGCCCAAATCAAAGTTTGGTCTATAACATTGAAGTAGAAAATCTGAATCGGAACCAACTGGCAAGCTTTTATACAGTAATCTTCATGCGATATAAATTGATTATCTGAAATATTTTGCCTCACATATCTCCCCTATCAAATGCATATTTGATAAACTACACAAATTTTATCATCAGTTCAATAGAAATGAAGTAAATGTGATTCGTAATTGATATTAGCTTACTTATATAAGCGAAGATAATGTTCGCGATTCTCCATCAAGTGACCGGTAAGGTGCGATATCATGCGTCATCTCCACACATCCGATGTAATTTCCTTCGGTATCCCGTACGGCATGATAGGATATGTGCAAGAGCATCTCGTGCTGTTCACCGAATGGTATCCAAAATGCAGCGGTATCCCGTGTTCCAGCTTTCATCTCACTGAGGATTTGATTTACCAAGTGTACTGATTTTGGCGGATGGCATTGTTGAACTTTACGTCCCACAACTGATAAAGTCCTTGGAAACACCTTTTTTTCATAAACTTTATTAAAATATCGTACCGTATCATCGACATCGACAAAAGTCAATTCGACCGGTAGAGAATCCATCATCGAACGGATGGTGTCGGTAGTAAGGGTAGCCAATAAATCGACTCGGCCGCCACTCGCATGTTCCACAGCGGTGAGCAAATTTTCCCATCGTAATGTGAATCCTTCGCCACGGTAAGGGAGTTCGGAATCGAGGTTTCGAAACTGTTCGATTAACCAAGTCGTGTCATCGGTAGTAAGAACCCGGCGTCCCATCGGATAGAGAATATCATTTTCTTTCCAGATGTGGTCTTTGGTGAGAGCGATATAATCGCGCACATCATTACGATAATCTTCTATCGCTTCACTTTTCCCATCTTTTATGCTCATGGTGTAGGGAATTAGTTTCTGCAGATATTTTTTCTCCGAGTCATGCTCCATCAACATCACTGCAATCGGGCCGCCATTTGTCGGTACTCCCCGCTCACCAAGCCGTGGAAAGAGCGCTTCTTCTTCTTTGCGGTTGTGCCACCGTTCGCCGTACTCAAGGAGGAACTCGAGTAACGCCGCAACGGTTGCGGAATCAAAACCTTCCTTGTTATTTACCTGCTTTTCTATCATTACCAACGCCCGTTCGATGCGACCATGATCGCCCATCAGTTCATCCAGCCAATCTGACATTTGTACTCCCGATAATAAAGTGTGTGAAGAGATTGATGATTGAGTATAGAATTATCTGATAGAGCGGATATTCGATTACCCAAACCACAATCCCAATTCGCTTCTTCAAGATACCAACATAATTCGGTAGGAATTTGATATATGTCAAAGTCAAACCTCATGGTTCGCTATACCTTAGTAAACACGCTTCCAAGAGTAGGGAAGCAAAAGGAAAATCAGGAGGATTGACAATGGGTAACTATGCGGAACAGACTGTGGGTGAATTGGTTGCGGCAAAACCGGCACGCGCCCGATTCTTTGAAAAAATAGGTATTGACTACTGTTGTGGTGGTAAAAAATTACTGGGTGTGGCTTGTGGAGAAGCGAAGCGAGATGTTGTAGTAGTTGAGGCGGCACTGGAAGAGTTCGACCGGGTTATTCCTTCAACCCCACAAACCGATTGGACAATTGCTCCAATTGAAGAACTAATCGACAATATCATCGAAACGCATCATGCATATCTCAAGGATGAGTTACCGCGCCTATCGTCTCTAATCTCGAAAGTGGACAGTCGGCACCGTGAAGCACATCCTGAATTGAACAAGCTGCTCAAGTTGTATGAAGTGTTCAAAATAACATTGTCGGGACATTTACTGAGTGAGGAGCAAGTGCTATTTCCTACGATAAAAAATCTCGCGAAGGGTGCGCAACCCGGTACGAACGGTGAAGCGAAAAGTTCGCTCGGAATTTTAATTAAAGAACACGATGTCGCAGGTGCTGATTTACGAGAAATGCGCGTTATCACGAACGGCTATATTCCCCCGTCGGATGCTTGCAACAGCTACCGTGCTATGTTGGAAGGGTTGGAGGCAATGGAAAAAGATATCCACGAGCATATTCACAAAGAGAACAATATTCTCTTTCCACGCGCCAGTCAATTGATTCGATAACGACGACGAGTTTATTTCAGCAATACTATTTTTTGCTGGTTGACAAATTTACCTGCGCTCAATCGAACGAAATAAGTTCCGCTTGCTAACCGGGTACCATCAAACCGCATTTCGTGAACACCTGCGGGTAGTGCCGTTTGTAAAAGCGTTTTTACATTTCTGCCGGTTACATCGTAAATCGTGCACGTTATGTTTGAATATTTCGGAATCGCGAAACGAATAGTGGCCGAAGCGTTAAATGGATTGGGATAAGTTGGGTAGAGTTTGTATTCGTGTGGTAGTACAACTTCATCCGGCGCACCGTTTATGATGGCGGCAGTTATCGGTACGATAAGTGTTTCGGGGCAGGCGTTCGTAATAATTGTTAGTGTCCCCGTCCAATCGACTGGTGTATTAAATCCACTATCGATATCCGCTTGCACTGAAAGTTCCTGAATTTGGTGCGCCGGTATGGTCCCGGTTTGCGGACTCAAGCTCAACCAATTTTGCGTGCCACCCCCGGGATGCGGATTGGCGACAACATTGGCTTGCCAATTCATTACGGAAGTTCCGGTATTCATTAATATCAAGGTCGTCGAGTGTATTTCACCCGGCCCGGTTATAAACTCGAGCGAACTGTAATCCGTGCCGATTTCGGGACGGAGCAAATACGTATTGATCGTATCGGTTGTTGCCGAATCGACTTGAACGGTAAAAACAGTATCGTTTTCAAAGCACTGTTTCGAATACACAATATTGTAAGTCCCGACACGAGCGTTCAACGTATAAAACCCACTTGAATCGGTAATCGCCGCACTCGTCCCAGCTCGCACCAAGACACCCGGAACCGGAGGACGGGTGGAAGTCGAATCGCGAACCGTTCCCGTTAAAATTCCGTGTGGTAACCAGCGAAAATTTCCTTCATCGGCACCGATATCGCACATCGGACTCGAGCGAACGTCACCATCGAAATCGGTCAAAACGAGGTTATTTCGCAACGCCCCCGATTCAATTACTGTCGGTACATTGTCCTGAATATGGAGGTTACTGTCCGAAACGAAAGGAACGGTTACGGAATAACTCATCGAATCATGAACATCCCATGCTGATGAACGTAACTCGGACAATGTGTTATAATTGACGCTGTTGAAACGGGCAATGTAATGGTTATCCGATCCGTCGTCGGAACCAACGGAATAGACATTGTAATCGCAGTAGTCGATCAATGGATTGGATACATAGAGGCAAGCATGATAATTTGAACCGGAACCGGTGCGATAATTGACGAAAATATTACCGCTAAGGGTATCGTAATCGCGCTGATTGACGTCATTAAAATAGCATGAACTGTTATTGCTGGTCGATGTACCGGTAACATAAACGGTATTGAATAAATACTTGTCGCCATTACCGTGCGAGCGAAAGCCATGCATCGACTGCGAGCCATATTCACCCAAACGAACCATGTTATTACTAATGAGATTATTACGAATTAAACTCGATTGTGTTGAATAAATCCCAAACACATAATTGCCCATGAATGGGCCGATTTGGTTGGCATTAAAGGTTGAATTGGCGGCGTTCGCACCGAGATAAATTCCATACACCCGCGATGCCGAGCTGACAATTTCCGATGTTATCGTGTTATTCGCAACCGTCGTCGCTGTGCAGTTATCGAGGTAGAATCCGTAATCAGAAAAATTGGTAATATTACATCCCCGAACAATATTGCCAACCAATGAAGTAGTAGTGGAACTGTTGATATATACACCATACATCCCGCTGGTGATGTCGCAATTTAGTACCCGATTGTTGGAAGTGTTGAAACGTACGGCATTACTCCCGGTCGTGGTTGTCTGAATACTAATGTTACAGTTGGTAACAGTATTATTGTATGATCCGTCATTAAACCAAACTCCACTAATGTATCCGATTATACTCAAATGTTTCTCGTTAGAGTTTGCTTGCCAACTCCCGTCGAAGGTAACATAATTCGAATAAAACACAATTCCTTGGGCTGAAGACGTGTGAAAATCAAGTGTCACTTCGGCACCGGAATCGATGGTAAATAGCGCGGGTCGTGTTGAATCAAGTAGAGCATAAATCGACAATGGTGTTTCGTTATAAACTCCGTTCCGGATACGAAAAGTTACACCACCAATACCAACTCCAATCGAATCGAGAGCGTTTACTGCGTCGTGTATCGTTGCGAAATCAGGATTGCTGCCACCAATACTTTTCGTACCGGTCAGGGGTTGCGCAAAAACAAATTTTGCACCTGCTAATGAGAGAAAAAGAAAACCTACTACCATGAACCTTGAAAATCGAAACACGGTTTTCTCCTTTGCGTAAGTATGAAAAGGGTCGCAAACTGCGACCCTTTATCGAAATGGCTATCGAATCTCAGTTATTTCAAATATACCACTTTAAACAATTGAGATGCACCGGTTCCTTGAATTCGGCAGTAATATATTCCCGCCGAAATACCGGAAGTTCCCGCATTCCATTCGAAAGTATGAAATCCTTGCGACAGTGACTTTTGCGCTGAAAGGTAGACCTCTCTCCCGGAAACATCGTAAATCGCTATAGTTATGTTTGAAGTGCGGTCGAGCAGATACCCGATTCTTACCTGCGAATTAAACGGATTTGGGTAGGCACCCAACTGGAAAGATTTCGGTAGTACTTCACTAACGGCATTGGTTGTATCGATGATTTCAAAATTATTGTCACAGGTGTCGGAAACCGTCGGGTTGTAAATCGAAGTTATGCGCATCCGTGCATGAACGGTCGATGGATTATTTACCGACCACAATTGCTCGCCGTCATTTGCCGTCGAATCGAACAACGTCTCCCATGAATTAGTACTATCGGGATAATTGCGATTCAGTTCGATGCGAACAAAACCGGTTACGTTGGATGAGTTCCATTGAATATCCTGAACACTACCGGGACGTAAATGTTCCGACCCGTTCGGATAAGTAACGGCTATTGTCGGACGAAGAATTTGGAACATCGCTGACGTGTCGCGCAAAGTTAAAGCTGGATAATTACTAATCCTGATTGCTGTGTTGCCTGATAGTGGTAAATTTGGCTGCCAGACGAAATAACCGGGATTGTGATTCGTTATTCCCAAGACCTCCCATGTACCACTGGGATAATTCCGCTTGAGTTCAACGATGATGCTGTCCGGTACGTTGGAACTTATCCATCGTGTTGTATCATTCACACCTACCTGTATTGCTTGATTCTGGGTCGGATGTGTGATGTGCAGCCGGTTGACGATTTGGAAGGTGGTATCCGATTGATCATTCGCCGGGGTCACGCTTCCGAGTAATGCCATTACCACACGGCATGCGTTTGAGGTGGGGGTTACCACTGTCCAATTCATTGAACCATTGTGTACGGATGTTGTGTCAAGAACAGTCGGCAATCCTGTTGCCCGTTGTAAGCTAATAATGATGCGTTCGTTGGTAAGATATTGCGACGACCATGAAATCGTTTGCGCGGAACTAACCGGCCACATTTCACCACCGTTTGGAGCGACTATGTGAACAGTAGGTTGGACTATCGCGAAAGTACTGTCGGACATCACTGTTGTCGAATCGCCAAATCCGGTTAGGGTAACGCGCATCCGGCAAGTTGGTGCGACGGGACTGGTTACAACCCATCGGAACGAATCGGCGGTAGTATTAGCGATAAGCGTGGTCCAAGTATCCGACGGATATGTCCGGTTCATTTCGAGGCGAACAACACCCGGCATATTCTCTTGCCACCGGAAAGTTGTGGTATCACCTACCCGGAAATAGCTGTTCGCGAATGGTGCCATACTAATGGTGGGAGTGAGCGCAGCATTCGAATCGAGTTTCATTAGGATAAGTTTCTGGGTATTTGCCGCGGTGCCCGCACCGCCGGTTATATAGATATCCCGATTTGAATTAATTGCGATGCCTCTGCCAATACAATTGTATGAGTTACCATAGGTGCGCTGCCAAAGAGTGTCACCCGTCGCGGAGCATTTCCATAATGATATTGAGCCCCCTTCCTGACTGTCTGTCGAATTGGAAGTACCGATTACGTAAAATGTACCGTCGGTATTCAGCAGTAGTCGATGTCCATATTCGTTGGGAGCAACACCATAATCGTGTGTCCAAATATTTCGTCCGAGTTGATCGATCTTTTTTAGATAGA
>CAZPUW010000156.1:0-6663 GCA_964589795.1 uncultured bacterium | reverse complement strand
TTTGTGTTGCCAAATGCCTTCGCTCAAATGTTAGGATCCGCGGGATGAGTCTCCGCCGACAACTTTGGACAATCGCGCTACTTGCGTTTGTCATTCTTCTGGTTTGCGGCACCATTGGTCTGGTGTGGATTACCTCTACGCTTCCGCGTCTTCCTGAGGACTTGAACCAATTAACGGCAATTCGTCCTACCGAATTCTATGATGTGGAAGGAAAACGCCTAAGTTCCCTCGATGGAAGAGTTCCAGTACCCCTGAATGAAATCTCACCTTACTTCCGCAAAGCCGTATTGGCGGCGGAAGATAAGAACTTTTACTTACATGCAGGCATCGACAAAATCGCAATTCTGCGGGCATCGTTCAACATGGCTTTTTTGCGGAAACACACCCAAAGCGGTTCGACGATAACGCAACAATTGGTAAAAAACCTCTTCTTTACTTTCGCACAAACATGGGATAGAAAAGTCAAAGAGGTTTTTCTTGCGATGCAGTTGGAACAAATGTTTCCGAAGGATAAAATCTTCGAGGGATATTGCAATTCGGTTTATTTCGGTTTGGGTGCGTACGGTGTGGAAGCCGCATCACAGGCCTACTTTGCGAAACGAGCATCAGAATTGACGTTGGCGCAATCGGCATTATTGGCAGGGTTACCAAATGCACCGTCGCGATTGAATCCATTCCGTTATCCCGAACGGGCAAAAGCGCGGATGGCGTACATCCTTGGTGAAATGGTCAGTGCGGGAATGATTTCGGAAGATGAAGCGCAGCAGGCGATTTCGGATTCACTGAAGTTGCGTGCAAGCTATCCGGCTGCTACTGGAGTCGCATATTTTCAAGATTATATGATGGATCGTCTCGAAGGGATGTTGTCGCTCGATCAATTGTATGCAGGTGGTTTGCAAGTTAACACGACCCTTGACCTCCGGTTACAAACCGAAGTGCAACAAATATTACGGCGTAAGTTAGATGAACTTGACAAAACATTACTACCACCGCGTGGCAAAGAGTATTCGGAAACGGAAACGCTGCAAGGAGCCGCAATCGTTCTCAACTCGCGCACGAATGAAATTCTGGTAATGGTGGGAGGACGGGATTATTCGGAAAGCCAATTTAATCGCGCTGTATCCAACAACCGCTCGCCGGGGTCAAGTTTCAAACCGTTTACTTATCTCACGTCGATGATTGTGAAGGGGAAATTGCCCAGCGATGAAGTCATGGACGATACGCTCGCAATCGCCGTCGATGATACAATTTGGCGTCCACAAAATTTCGATGGTAAATACCACGGCAAGGTGGTATTGAAGAAAGCGTTGCAACTATCCCTGAACACTGTTGCCGTGCGGTTGATAATGGAAGCGACACCGGAAGCAGTGGTAAACGTAGCGCATCAATGCGGTATCGTCTCCAATCTGTTTCCTACACTCTCGCTGGCGCTGGGCGCTACGGCAGTCTCTCCGCTGGAAATGGCAGGCGCTTATGGAACGATTCGCCGGTTAGGGGAATGGCGCGAAGTGAGTGGTGTGAAGTCAATTCGTGATTTAGACGGCAAACTTATTTTTACACAAAAATCGAGCGTAGAAAGCCGGCTACCTCCCGACAAAGTGTTTATGATGCGAGACATGATGCGCGGTGTAGTCGACGCAGGGACAGGTAACCCAGTTCGGAAAGCGGGATTCTGGGGCCCATGTGCGGGTAAAACCGGTACGGCAAACGATAACCGCGATGTTTGGTTTGTCGGATTTACTCCGGATTTTACTTGTGCAATTTGGGTAGGTCACGACGACAACCGACCGCTTATTGGTAAAAACCATAAAGGGTGGACGGGTGGAGAAATCTGCGGCCCAATTTTCGCCGATGTAATGAAAGCAGCTTACACCAATGCTAAGATTACGAATTTTGAAGGAGTGTCGGGGTTTGAAGCAAAGAAAATCCCAATTGGTAAGGGTGAGACCGATTCAATTACTGTATTGATTCCATCGTTAGATACAACCAAGACGGTGCCGACAAGCGAAAGTAATTTATATCCAGCAGGAAAATGAGCAACGTAAAGAAAACCGATATTGACACAATTTTACTCCGGTTTGCAATCGGTTGGACGGTTTCGTTTTTACTCTTTTTCAATCTCATCGGGTGGTTCTTTGAAAATATCCGGTGGGAATACGATATCGTCGTTCTACCCATTCTGTGTGCGGTTGGTGCGGTTTTTTTCTTTCCGCTGCTTAGCAAATGGGTATTGAAACGGCTAACAAATACGGTTAAACAAACGAGTATAAATCGAAGCAGTTTGCGGAGATTATGGACAATTTGCTCGTTGTCGATATGGAACGCCAAAGAATTAGAGAAGTATTGGGGTGCATGGTATGAATCTGCTAAATCACGATTAGTTGCAAACGATCCGCTGTATGATTCGTGGCAAATAATTTTACAATTAGCGGGTGGTGCATACGTTGAAACGCTACCGGAAAAAGTAACGGAAGTCGAAGTCGCACCGGAAGAAGTCATTCCCGCCAAAGTGCTAATAGCGGGGTTGCAACCGGCGTACACGACTACTTTAGCAGCGCCGGTTGTAGAAGAAAAAGTGATAGAAGAAGTACCTCCAATACCGGAAGAGATTCCAGAAGCAAAACCCGCGCTTTATGGATACGACCAATGGAATCGCATTGTTTCAAGTTCGAAGTCACGCAAACCACCAGTAAAAGAAGAAGAGACACTTGAAATTCGATTCGAACAACCGAGTGGTGTTGCGGATGATGCAGAACATACCGAACATCATGAGGACTTTGCCCTTCTTCATGTTGTTCCGGACGCTGATGCACCTTCGCTTGCCGACACCGATCATCATATCGACTACTTCATAGAGCATCCGGTTGAAGAAACGCCAGTAGAGAAAGCAGAAGAGAAAGTTGAACCGAGTGAAATTGAAGCGCCGGTAGTAATTGAGCACGATACCGTACTTCACCATTTCGTACCTGAACCGGAAGCGCCGTCACTCGCCGACATGGATGTCCACACTGAATTTGTTACGGAGCAACCAGTCGAAGAACAAATCGAAGAACCGGTTGCACACATCGAGATTGCTCCTCCTGTAGAAGCACCTCAACCGGAATTGCCGCCGGAGACTCTACCACTTCAGGAACCGCCTCAGAAATACCAGTTTATTCCACCGAAACTGCCACCGTTGCCGGAACATCCGGCATTTGTCAGGAAAGTGGAAGCACCAGTCGCAGCTCGCTCGACTTTACCACCTCCGAAGAAAGCATATCAAAGCAAAGCGCGATATAAACGAGAGAATTTCAAGCAGTTCCTACTCACAACATTGATGGTACTCGTAATTATTGCCGCCGGGTTGGGTGTCTATGGGTTGTTCCGGTATGTGACGAACACACTGACAAACGAGCCGCAATTGGCTGCGGAAGCGACTCAACCGGAGCCATTGCCATTGGCTTCGCTCAAGTACACTATCGATTTGGGGGATCGGGAAACACTCCGGGAAGCAAATAGAGAGTTAGATATACTCCGCAATAACGGATATGCCGCATATCTCTACCGCGAATTAAAGCGTGATGGTAAGATTCGCTTACGGGTGGGGCACTTTGGGCATAAGAGCGATGCCCAGGAAGTCGGGCGGAAAATGATCGACCAACGTCTCACCAAACGCTTCTCCATCCTCTCCGCTGACAGCACAGGTACTGTAAAATGAGACGCTTAATCGTCGCCGAAGCCAATTGGACATGGCGGTGGGGCTTACGTTACTACCCAAAGCCGGGTGACAAATTTGAGGTCTCAGATTCGAACATTGAGGAAACTCCTACACTTGTAGAAATACTCTCGAGGGTAGAAGGGGTTGAAGACGTTCGGATTCGCATGACTCGCAGGGTTTTACCGGATAAAATCGAGTTTTTGGCACCCGGTGATTCAAAACCAACCAGTTTCCACTTGACAGGAGAGCCGCGAGAATCGTACACTATAGGCGATTCGTTCAATCTCGTTATTTGTGATACGCCCGTTCTTTTCAATCATGAGCATTCGTGTCCGGTTATTGAAGCCGGCTGGCAAAGCAATGCTGACACCGGAATCCGAATTGTTACACCGGGTGATGCGCGGCGAAAATTCGAAGTTGCACCGGAAGCATTCAGCGCCGGAGAGCAATTCTGCGCAACATCGGAAATGCCGGTATTGTATGTCCTTGGCGGGGGCGGTGCGGTTTGGTTGACGGGAATCGAACGTGGCGTTTTTTGGCAGAACGAAGCATTTTCCGACCAGTGTAAAACAATTGCGCTGGTAACAGATATAGTAACAAACGCAATTCTCGCGAAGAACGACGATAGTCCGCGTTCAGCGATGGAGCGATGGCAAGAACACCAGAATATCCTACCAACGTAGAACCCTTAGTTGTCGCTGATGCGATTGCGGAAAGCCGCATATTGCTCGGCGACAACCGTGATATTTTTTCCTCGATTCCCGATAAATCGGTCGATTTAATTGTCACCGACCCTCCGTACGCTATCAACTACCGTTCCAACCGGCGAACAGTACTGCCCAAATACAACCATATCGCACTTGATGACAGTACCGAGTGGATAGCGTCCTTCTGTGAGCATGCAATCCGAATCCTTCGGGACAACCGGCACATGTATTGTTTCTGCCGGTGGGATACCTATCCCAAATTTTTCCAGTGTCTGGAAGTTGCAGGGTTCACCATGAAGCGAACCTTGGTTTGGGTGAAGGATAATCATGGCAGCGGCGATTTGCGTGGCGACTACGCACCACAGGACGAATGGATAATCTTTGCATCGAAGGGGAGACGGTTCCTTAATACTCCGCGGATCTCGAATGTCATAGAAGTTCCGCGGATTGCATCGGTTAAGTTGCGGCATCCGACCGAAAAACCAATCGATTTATTAAAGATTTTAATTGACAAATCGACACCGCCGCGTGTTTTTGGTGATTATTCACAGGAACCATATTTGGTGTTTGATCCTTTCATGGGTTCGGGTACCACGGGTGTTGCGGCGACCAGTTTGGGGCATCGTTTCCTCGGAATCGAAATGAATGAAGAATATTACGAGGTAGCAAGGGAACGACTACCGGAAGCAAAGATTAGATTAATCGAAAAGCTTGTAAAAGGGAGAGCGGCGATTTGAGTCATTACCACTTTCTCGGTATCGCGGGAACGGCGATGGCGGGCACAGCACTGCTGATGCAGGAATTAGGACACACAGTTTCCGGTTCGGATGAAGCGATTTACCCTCCGATGTCCGCTTTACTCGAATCTAAAGGTATCCAAGTAAAATCTCCTTTTTCCGAAAACAACTTACCTGATTCGCCCTATACCGGCGTAATCGGAAATGCACTCTCACGCGGTAACGTGGAATTGGAAGAACTACTCAACAAGCGCGATACGTATTGTTCGATGGCGGAATTGTTACGCTGGGAAATTTTACGAAAACGGATGCCGATAGTCGTTGCCGGGACGCACGGTAAAACGACCACGACGAGTATCATCGCCCATGCATTAGAAGCGGCAAAAGAGAAACCGGGTTTTCTGGTGGGGGGGATACCCTCCAATTTCGGAGTGAATGCAAAGTTGGGGAAAGGGGAGTGGTTTGTTATCGAAGGGGATGAGTACGATACGGCATTCTTCGACAAACGCTCCAAGTTCCTCCATTACCTCCCGGAAATAGCTGTATTGCTTAATCTTGAATTCGACCACGCCGACATTTTCCACAATATCGAAGAAATCGAATTGGCATTCCGCCGCTTATTACTGACTGTACCGGCACGAGGTACGGTAGTTGTCAATGCGGAAGATGAACGGTTGGTGAAAATCGTAGAAAATGCACCATGCAAAGTGTTGCGGTTTGGTGTAACCGATGGCGATGTCTGGACGGAACGAGCGGTAAATAACGAACATGGGTGGCGCGGTACGGTACGACTACCGGATGGCAACCGATTCGATTTTGACTTGCCGCTAAGTGGCCGCCATAACCTGATGAATATGTTGTCGGCGATTGGTGTCGCAGTAGCTGCGGATATTGAAATAGGTAGGTTTATTGAGGGATTACAATCATTTACCGGTGTGGCACGGCGCGCCGATATCGTCTGGGATAAAGAAGTAACGTTAATCGACGATTTTGGACATCATCCCACGGCAGTGGCGACTACATTGGAAGGACTTCGCAAGAAGTATAAAGGAAGACGGATACTTTGTGCATTCGATCCAAGAAGTAATACCAGCGTACGGAATTTTTTCCAGAATGAGTGGGCGGAAGCGCTGGGGAGGGCCGATTGTGTGTGGATACACGAACTGCATCGCCTTGAAAAAATCCCCGTGGAAGAGCGATTGAACCGCGCCCAATTGGTGTCAGATATTCAAGCGACCGGACACGAAGCGTTTGCTACGCAAAATATCCAAGAGATTGCGAATGGCATTATGGGTAAGTTGAAGAATGAAGATGTGATTGTATTGTTCAGTAATGGTGCATTTGGGGGATTAAAAGATATTCTCACGAATGAACTAAATAAAAAGTTTCAATAGATCATACTACTAAGCAAAAATTCCACTTAATATCTTCCATTTTGATTCTAATTTCGTTACATTATAGACACCTACGATAACGAGGATAGGATGTATCGTCGTTGTTTTTTCTTACTATTACTCTTCTC
>CAZPUW010000155.1:0-6673 GCA_964589795.1 uncultured bacterium | reverse complement strand
CGGTTGCGACGCTTAATCCGTTGGCACAATACGGGGACGACCTTGCGGGCCGGCTTCACCCGTCACGGAAACTGAAAGTCGTATTGGATGCCGGCAATGGCGTCGGGGGTATGACGGCGGTACCGCTGCTGAAACGGTTGGGGTGCGAAGTTATTGAATTGTTTACCGACGTGGATGGTAACTTTCCCAATCATGGTGCAGATCCGACCGTTCCGGCAAATATGGTCGATTTACAAAAAGCCGTTGTGCAACATCATGCCGAATTCGGAATTGGATTGGACGGGGACGGGGACCGAATTGGTATCGTGGATGAGACCGGTGGTCTCTTGTATGGCGACCGAATATTGATGATATTTGCGCGGCAGGTTTTACAGGAAAATCCCGGTGCGGCAATACTCGGTGAAGTCAAGTGCAGCAATTTACTTTATGAAGATATTGCGAAGCACGACGGACGCCCGATTATGTGGAAAACCGGCCACTCTCTAATTAAAGCGAAGATGAAAGAAGAACACGTCAAACTCGCGGGTGAGATGAGCGGCCACATGTTCTTCGCCGACCGGTTTTATGGCTTCGATGATGCGACTTACGCAGCAGGTAGATTTGTGGAAGTAGTCGCCGCATCCAAAGTTCCGACATCCCAACTTTTGGCGGATGTTCCCAAAACGTTTTCGACCCCGGAAATCCGGATAGATTGTCCCGATTCAGTAAAGTTTAAAATTATTGAAAAAGCCCAAACTGCATTTAAACTGACGTATAATGTGATTGACATCGATGGCGCGCGTATTGTTTTCCCCGATGGGTGGGGCTTAGTGCGCGCTTCCAATACCCAGCCGGTATTGGTTATGCGGTTCGAAGCACAAACTGAAAAACGTCTGCAAGAAATCAGGGATTTAGTCGAGAAACCGATCCAATTATGGATCGAGGAGAGCGGGAAATGAAACCAACCGGAAAAGTGAAAGCTGTAAAAGCAAAGAAACCGGCAAAACCGGCACCAAAAAAAGTTGTAAAAAAGGTCGTCGCGAAAAAAGCGGTAGCCAAAAAACCAATTCCGAAAAAAACAGTTAAACCGGTGAAACCCGCTCCGAAAAAAGTCGTTAAACCTATCGCGAAGAAAACTGCTCCAACGAAAGCGGCATCAAAAAAAGTCGTTGCGAAAAAGGTAACCGCGAAAAAAATTCCGGTAAATAAACCGGTGAAGAAAATTATTAAACCTATCGCTAAAATACCGGTAAAAAAAGTTGCCAACGCACCGAAAAAAGGCGCGGGGAAAACTACCGCAAAAATTGCAATTAGTAAACGTCCGGCATTGAGAAAAAAATCAGCCAAAGGGCTGACGAAAGCGATTCCAGTTTCGAAGAAGACGGTCGTCAAGAAAGCTGTGGTTGCATCGAAACCGAAGAAAGTTTTAAAACCTGTGGTTAAGAAAGTCATTAAAAGTAAACCGGTGGCGAAAGTAAAAGTAGCGAAGAAACCAATCAAACCGGTCAAGAAAACAGCAGCGAAACCGGTCAAGCCGGTTAAGAAAGGTGTTAAGCCGGTTGCCAAGAAATTGGCGAAACCGGTTAAGAAAGTTGCGAAAGCCACTACCGTCAAGAAAGTAATCAAACCGGTACCAAAAAAGAAAGTGGTTGCGGTAAAAAAACCGGTAGTGAAAAAGCCGGTTAAACCGGTTAAGAAAGTCGCGAAAGCCGTTCCCGTAAAGAAAACAGCTAAGCCGGCAAAACCGGTTACCGCTGCAAAGAAAATTCCGATAAAAGCGGTAGCGGTTAAGCCAACTGCAAAAGCCAAACCGGTTCCCGCAGTAAAAGGGAAACCGGTACCGGTTAAAGCGAAATCGCCGGAACCCGCCGTTAAAGCCGCGAAAGCCGTTCCGGCCAAACCGGCGCCGGTGGTAAAAGCGAAAGAAGTTAAAGCGAAACCAGAACCGAAGGTTAAGAAACCGACGGGTAAAATTAAAATCATCGAAGACGGCGAAGAGATTGAGATTCCGGTCGAAGAAATTATGGCGATTGAGCGGGAGGTGGCGCCTTCCGCGGCGAAGCACCATCGCCACAAACCAACCAAACCGGTGGAAAGCGCTCCGGGATCGGGAGTCGTTTGCAAGAAGTGCGGTCTCGAGTTAACCATTCTCGAACGCCCGTACATCTCGAAACAACCGGGTCTCGAAGGGTTTTACCACTGGGCATGTTTCCGCGAACAAGTTCGATTGCACCAACGCGATGCGCAGAGCTTAATCGAAGAATCGGCAATCTCCGCCGGTGTCGTCACGCCTGCGGCGGAAGGTGCCGAGAGTCCTCGTGAAGCAGAAGATTGATTCACTGACCGATTCACAACTTGCGGTCTCACAGATTCTAAAAGACCATCGCGAGAATTTCGCACGATTCACTTGGTTTATCCCGGCTTCAGTCCGGCAAGATTTGTACACACTGTACGCTTTTTGCCGGATTGCCGACGATGCCGCCGACGACCCCGGTTCCAAAATCTCCCGGTTAGCGCTACTTGATTCGATCCAATCTTCGTTAGAAAATTCTCTACAGAATCGAGAGCCGCACTCGTTTTATCCCTCATTAGCCGAAATGATACAACGGCGCAAGATGCCGACAGAAGAATTTTACCGTCTTCTCAATGCCTTCCGCTGGGACCAAACCACTACCGATTGGCAGTCGATGGAACGACTGGAAAGATATTGCGAAGGTTCGGCAAATCCGGTCGGGCGACTCGTACTCCACATTTTCTACTCACCTGAAACTGCGATGCAATATTATCCGGCATCCGATTCGATTTGTACTGCGCTTCAACTCGTTAATTTCTGGCAGGATGTCCATCGTGATTATGAAAGCGGTAGGATTTATTTGCCTTACGATACACGAACGAAATATGGTGTGACGAACGAGATATTGAAGTCGGGAAAAGCAACGGATGGTTATAGGTCGCTTCTAAAAGAATTGTGCGATGATACCGAAAACCGCTTCCAAGTGGGCCGTAGCGGATTTCGGAAACTACGGGGTGCGGATGGTTTTACTATCGATTGGTTTGCTACATGCGGATTGAAATTAGTCGATAATATTCGCGCTTTGAATTACGATACGTTGACGACTCGACCGACCGTGAGCAAATTGAATCGCGTCAGTGCGGCATTCACTTCACTATTCCGACGGAATGCAAGATGATTTCCGAGCGTGAATTAAAAGCATCCTATACGGAATGTGCAAAAGTGTGCCGTAAAAGTAAGAGCACGTTTCCGTGGCTCTTTCGCATGTTGCCGCACGCGCAATATCAGGCGATGAACGCAGTATATGCATACTGCCGTCTGTTGGATGATGCGGTGGATGACGGTGAAAACCGCGCGATAAAATTATCAAACTTGAGTAACATAACAACATCGCTGGAGTCGGCACTTAAGGGTTCGAACACACACTCGATTTATCCCGCAGTAGTTGATACGATTGCATGTTTCCAGTTACCGCGTGAGGCATTTGAAGAGTTGGCGAATGGAATGAGATTTGACTTGGAAGAAAAGACGATTAGTACCGAAGAGGATTTGTTGCATTATTGCGATATGGTAGCAGGTACAGTGGGACGAATGGTGGTGGGCGTTTGTGGGGTCCCGAACGGGTCAGGAGATGAATATGCGATTTCGACGGGCAGGGCATTGCAACTCACAAATATTTTACGTGATGTAAAAGAAGATTATGTAAAGCAGAAAAGGTGTTATATACCGGAAACTTGGTTGAATGAAAATAAAATTACGGTTGAGGATTTGATAAAATATCCCGCGCCGGATTCAGTAAAATCACTGTTAATCACAGTTGGCGGGTTGACGGAAAAGTGGTACCGAACTGCGGATGAAACGTTACCACAGCAATACAAGCGGGAATTAAAGTTTGCGGAAGCGCTACGGAATGTGTATAAAATATTGTTCGAGAGAATGCGGAATAAAAAATTTGATACCGCTCATCGCGTAAGTTTGGGAAAATGGAATAAAGTATTACTTGTTCTTAAATACCTGATTTAAAAGATTATCTTCTGCCGCGGAATTTATCTAAATCCCTGCGATCTTTCTTTGTCGGCTTCGATTTATTTTCCACGGAAATTTTCTTTGCCATCCGCATCTCTTCATAACGCTGGATGATTTCATTCGCAGTCTCTTCACGGTAAGTTGTTTTCGCAACTTCTTTCGAAACGTTTTTCCCCGGCATAACGAGAATACGGTAGGAACGGTAGAGACCACGATCCCGCAACTCAATTAAATCGTTTTCTTTGACCATGTCCGAAGCATCGAGTTTACGGTCGCTGCGGAGTACACGGCCTTCCTTACATGCTTCGGTTGCCTGTGTCCGTGATTTAAACAAGCGGGCATGAAACAGCCACAAATCTACTCTCATCTTCTTCGCCTCGCTCGCGTAGTGTCCCGTTTCACCACTGGTGCGCCCCATTCGGTCTGGATATATGCCTCAAGGGATTGCTGGTTGGTAAGCGCTTCATTACCCGCCGCCAACCGCAACCACGGTAGTAATTGATACTCGACGCGGAAGTCCTTGCCCTTCACTGTGGTTACATCTACGGGTGATGCGACCGAGAAAAATAATTTATCCGTGATATATCCGCCTACCTGAACGGTATCACGGGCGGCTTGATTTGATTGTTTCATCTTATATTGAAACATCGAAAGCCCGAGACGACTACCCACAAAATTCGATAATGAACTGATTCCGGCACCCGTCGCACCACTTGCGATGGTAGTTGCACCCAAAGTTTGGCCGCTTGTACTGCTCGAACCAACCGGCGAGGGGGTGCCTAAAGCCAAATAGCTAATCACGTCAATCTCATTTAACTGCATAGGTGGGCTTCTGCTTATGTCATACCCAGACAATTGAATAACGGGCTTTTGTGCCGTGCCACTGATTACGACTTTAATATCTACTTCCGTCGGTTTTGCCTTGAGGTCTTCTGCGCTGGCGGTGATACTCAAATCTGGATCGAACGCATCACCCGTAAATCTCATTATTCCTTCGGAAATTTTTAGTTGCCGTCCATATTCAACCACGGTTCCCCGTATCACTTCGACAGTTCCGTAAATTTCAGGGACACGAATACCTGATCGTTTACTCATTTCCAAGCTCATTTTCGCTTCGGCATTGATACCCAAACCGCGAACCCAAACGTTGCCCGGCGCGGAAATATCTATCTTACCCGATGAATTATCCCAGATTGTCATCGCCGGAAACGGTGAAACTTCATCATCTTCGAGAACAATATCTTCGAGATTTTTGTCTTGTTCACCGATATCGTACCGTACTTCGGACAATGTCGTTGAACCATTCATACGCAAATGGTTGACGGTTCCGTTGACCCGGATATTCATATCGCCGGTAAATGTTTTGAGCGGCATTTTCATAAAACGAAATGCATTTCCGACTGCGAGTAAATTCAAGCTGTCAGGAAGGAAATCGCGAAACGTCATTCTTCCCGTTAACTTCATCTCACCTTTTCCTGATTTCGTTCTTGCTTCCTGGATAACGAGCGCATTACCGACAGTTGCCGCATGAATTACGATGTCATGTTCTTCGATGCCGTAATCGGGTAAAATCAATTTTTTCCCGGTAACATCTACGCTCATTTTCATGCCGAATTTCTCATCCCGGTCGATATGCAACTGTACCGAGCCATCCCAAACCGAGCGGGTCGGCATCATGCCCCGAAACCATCGCGATGGCATTTCGATGGTCGAGACATACAATGAATCGAATCCGGCGATGGACGAGTCGGTCAACCTCGCATCGCCATAAGACGTAAGTGCATCCAACCCCTCGCGCCTGCCCTTCATATTCCATAATAAATGTGTACCGGTGTATGTCACATCCGTGGTGAGAGTATCATATAAGTCGAGGTTGTTCCAACCCAAAGCAATGGCGGATACCGTGCCGGTAGCACGCAACGGTGCACCACTTTTCTTCGACCAGTCGCCTTTTGCGGCAACTTCACCCTGCAAACTACGCAACGACGGAACGATTGCGGCAAGCGAAGTGAATTGCATGTGGTCGATGGAATTACTACCCGTAAGATTGCCGGAAGTGTCAGCGGTAATCGAACCATGCAACACACCGAAGGGGGTATCCAATTGATAACCATCCCACTGTACTTTTCCGTTAGCATAGGCAATCGGTGGTGAATTCAATAAATAAATCGGCATGGTACTGGTTTTCAGAATCATAGTGTCGGGAATGGCGGTACCGCTGATGGATTTGGGATTGAATTGTCCATGAAACGCGAGTTGTGCGCTAATCGTGTCGGCTTTTGCAGTAAGGGAAGCGCGAATCGAATCGTTATGCCATTCACCGGAAACGGAAAGCGAAACGGGAGCAAGGAACTTGGTACGGACGGAATCGAGTTGTGCTTCTAACAAGTAAGGTGAGTCGGGATAATGAAATTCGGCGTGACTTATGTGAATGGAATCGACACTCCCGCTGCTAAATTCAATTCCCAATAGGTCACCAGTTACCGAACCATCGAATGCCGCGGCAGAGGTGTCTTTTACCGATCGGTTGCCGCCATGCACGGCAAAGTTGAGGTTGGCTTTCCCGGCGATCGTGCTGTCAACAGCGACAAGTTGAGGAATTTTTTCTAAGATAAGATTGCGGATGGAACCGTGAAATTCAAAACCATCATCGAG
>CAZPUW010000154.1:4573-6676 GCA_964589795.1 uncultured bacterium | reverse complement strand
GAAAAAACGCGCGGAAGCCGATTTAGAGAAATTGCGCTCGTTTATCGGTGCGATAGAATCGCGGAAATCTCAACCCGATCCATTCTTACCTAAAATTTTCCGGGGGTGGCGCCGCGACGAATACATGGCGATACGCATGTTGGGAAAAGAGACAGCGGTTCCGCTTGGCACCGAGATTAGTTGGGATTCTGCAAATGAATCAGGACTGATTATCGTGCAGTCGGGGCGGTTTTCTGTGGAACGCGGCGGTTACAATATCATGCTTTTGTTTGCAGGCGATTCATGGGGTGCACCATCGATAATAAATTTTTCGATGCGACCGGTGAAATTGGTAGCAGAGACAGAAACGCGTATTGTTCGAATACCCCTTCAGGAAATTCTGGCGTTTTTCCGTCAACATGAAGAGCGGTTATTTAAGATTTTTGTATTGAACGTAGTCTATACGGTTGGTGAATGGCTTGAGATTTCTTTCGACCGTGTTGTAAAACAGAACATATACACTGGCGGTAGTTCTACGATTACCCGGTAATACTTTATGTGTTACCAAACGACCTAATACCGAAACCATACTTACCGGTGTTCTACGACGAACGAGAGTAAGAAGGAGGCAGTATGATCCTGACGAGTAAGAAAACAGTTTACGCAGTAGTACTTTTTGTACTGTTATTTGCACTCGCACCGTCGGTGATTGCACAGACTCAACCACGGCCCGAATGGACTGGTGGTGGCGCTCCCGATGAAAAAATCTCATTGTCCGAGACTTTAATGCTTGAGCAGGCATTAAAACTCATCAACGACATTACTCTCAAGGAGAAGAAGGTCATCATCGACAATTCCGGCAAGACGATGAAAATCGGTGTGGAAATCGTCAACTTACCCTGGCGAAGGGCACTTGATCTGATTTGCAGCAAAAACCACTTGGAATACGAAGAAGGTTCAAATTACATCCGGGTATTTGACCCGAATGTAAAAGATGCTGCGGCGGGGAAAGATGTCGATTTAATCGATATTAACAGCCGGGAAGTGAATATCGAAGCAATCTTTTTCGAAGCGGATCGCAGTACGTTACGCGAACTTGGAGTGAACTGGAGTATGATTCAACAGGGTCAGGTACCAGTAAATATCCTGCAAAACACCGACTCGAACGTTACCAACAACAACGTTTTCTCTATTTCCACTTCGAAAAAAATAAACAATACCATGTCGGTAGCTGGCATAGTCAAAACATTCCAGGACAATGGTAAAGGTACGATTATCGCGAATCCACAGATTCGGGTTCGAGCCGGGAAAACCGGTTATGTTCAGGTCGGACAGGATTTCTCGATAAAAACTCGTGACTTCGCGGGAAATACCATCGACAACTTTGTTTCCGCAGGTACGATTTTACAGGTCACTCCGACAGTACTCACGGATAACGATTTAACATTTGTCCACCTTAAACTGGATGTCGAACGTTCCACCGGAAGCGTTAACACACTTACTACTACCATCGACAAAACAAAAGCCAGTACTTCATTATTGTTGCTTCCGGGTGAGGAAGCTGCAATTGGCGGCCTGACGACCAACGAAAGAAACCACATACGCATTGGTATACCTTTTCTCAAAGATCTACCATGGTGGGTACTCGGTATCCGCTACCTCGCCGGTTATGAGCGCATCGACGTAACTGAAAAGGAACTTGTAATCCTTCTTAAAGTCGACCTTGAACCTGATTTGAAAGCACGCATCAAGGATCTCCACGCTGCTCACAAATTACAGGAGACGATTAAGAGTAATGCTCAGCGATTTGACCAGATTCTAAAGGACTCGGATGACGGTTCAAAGTAATACTCTCACAGAGCTCATAATTCAATGAGTGTGATATTGGTCATAAATTTTTATTAAACCATTGTAAAATAGATGGCCATTAATCACACTTATCTCCGAGTATTTTTGTAGTCGGCTTGCTTTCCCCGCTCTTCCCTTGTATGTTGTCTATACGCTAATCGAATAAAGCGATTGCAACGAGTTTCGAATTAAAAAGCGGTACTTACCGCCATAACGAAAAAAGTTTCGTGGCTTAATCAGTCCATTGGCAAGTCCTTCGGCTGATAAGCCCTAATG
>CAZPUW010000154.1:0-4473 GCA_964589795.1 uncultured bacterium | reverse complement strand
AGTTTCGTGGCTTAATCAGTCCATTGGCAAGTCCTTCGGCTGATAAGCCCTAATGTGAAGAAAAAAAACAAAGGAGAAACAGATGGGCCAGCAACAACTATTACTGATCGTACTCGGCGTTATCATTGTCGGTATCGCAGTAGTCGTCGGTATCAACCTGTTCAGCAGCAGCGCGAAACAGGCAAACGAAGATTCGATTACGCAAGAATGCCTCAGCATAATCAGTTCTTCGCAACAGTGGGTCCGCAAACCGCAAGTATTGGGTGGACCGGCAGTCCAAAACGATTACTCGAACTTCGATTTCCAGATTATTGGGAAACCGGTGGCAGCGGGTACATTGGTTTATACAAATGCGAATGGCGATCGCTATACGATTTCCGCCCGTGGCGTGAATACGTTCACACTTACGGCGTTAGGTCGTGAAGTTGTTACTGTCGTCTATACCGGTATTACTTCTTCGACGGTTCCAACACCGACTATTACCCGGTAATCCACTCTTTGGATTGGCATTGCAAGCTCATCATTCGATGAGCTTGCAACCCGAACCAATGTGTCAAGTAACACAAATGATAAAAAAGAAAAGATGTGTTATTAATCACTCCAATATAGTCAAGTAATTAATAATTAGATGCTCATTTATCACAAATATTTTTTAAAAATTGGTTGATGTCTTTGAAAAATACAATGAGAATTACGTAAGTTTTAACAAGCAACAAAATACAAAAAAGTTGTCACGAGTTTCGAAAAAGAACAGTATGACTGTTCAAAATTGAAAAAGTTTTCGCGGCTTAATCGGCAAGGTGCCGGTAAGCCCTAATGTCAAACAAAGGAGAAACAGATGGGCCAGCAACAACTATTACTGATCGTACTCGGCGTGATCATTGTCGGTATCGCCGTAGTCGTCGGTATCAATCTATTTGGCAGCAGTGCCAAACAAGCCAACGAAGACGCGATTGTGCAGGAATGCCTTAGCATAATCAGCTCTTCACAACAATGGGTTAAAAAACCGCAAGTATTAGGCGGTCCTGCAGTCCAAAACGACTATTCGAACTTTGATTTCCAGATTATCGGTAAACCGGTTGCCGCAGGTACTTTGGCTTGGACCAATGCAAATGGTGACCAATATACAATTTCCGCCCGCGGCGTGAACACCTTTACGTTGACTGCCGTAGGTCGTGAACTAGTAACTGCCGTTTATACCGGTATTACTTCGACAACCGTACCGACACCGACCATTACCCGGTAATAGGGTTTCTTACATTCTTGCACCCACGAGCCCGCCACGAGGCGGGCTTGTTTATTTTAGTATCGAGTTTGTAAAGAAGTAGTTGTGTTTTACTCACCGACCATATATTTAAATAATTGTTTATTAAAATCATACATATTCATCTCCACACTAAAATTACAATCCTCTCCGTTGCTTTGGGTCACTTGGAAATTTTTTATGTAAGCAACTCTGTATTTTGAAACTGTGCGAAAATTTGTATCATAAGCTGAATATTTTCGAAATACTTTGTTTTCTTAGCACAATAATCTGGCAGGTCGTTTAGAGTTGAGTCTTTGTGTAGTTGTCCGTGCAACTTGTTAACACGAATTCTAATAATGGGAAGTTATGGGTCAACAACAGTTATTACTCATCGTCATTGGAGTTATTATCGTCGGCATCGCAATCGTTGCGAGCTTGGCTGTGATACAGAGTAATGCTCGTCAACAAAATGAAGCTTTATTAATCCAAGAGTGCCTTGCAATTTCTAACTCGGCACAAAGCTGGGTACGTAGGCCTGTTGTGCTGGGAGGTCCTCAAACTCAAGGAGATTATACCGGACTCGATTTTTCCAAACTTGGTAAACAAGTTGCCGCTGGTACGGTGATATGGACAAATGTAAATGGCGATAGATACTGGATTATTGGTGGCGGTACGAATAATTTCTCACTCATCGCTTATGGAAGAGAGGGCGTTTGGGTAATCTATTTCAACATCGGATCCGAACAAATTCCGACACCCGAAATATTTCGTAGTTGGGGTACGAGTGGCTTAGGATAAGCAAACAGGAAGTTTTGGAAATACCGAAAGAGCCCATTTATCAACGGGCTCTTTTTTGTTACTTGGCAGTGTAGGTTAGAATCCTTTTGGGATGCCCGTCTTTATGGTCTGTTGCGCTCCGTTTATCAACACTTCTGTCACGACTTGATAATTGGGTAGCGCTCCGTAAGCAAGGCGGTAAGAACGGTAACCGGAAATAGAGCCGGCGATAACGGTTGCAAACTCTGCAATTTGTTCTTTGGTCAGAGCAGCTTCATGTTCGACCGGGAAGACTGTCTCGCCGAGGATATCAATGTAATGTTTAAATCCCTTTCGGAGTAAGGATACGTCGAATGATTTTGTTTCAAGTAGTCCGCGAGCTTGATGAAACAACAAAGCGTATTCCGGGTGTTCCGTAAAAAACATTTCATGGGCTTTCACCGTCGCTACAATACGGCGTTCGGTCGACCAGCTTGCATCGATAGTCGTCGAAAAAATCGATCGCAAAAGTTCGATGCCTTCCATCAGTAATGCATACACCAACTCGGTTTTCGACTCGAAATAATTGTAGAACGCCCCTTTCGCAACATCCGCACGCTCGGTTATGTCTTCGATTCGGGTAGCTGATATTCCTTTTTCATGAAACGACTCTAATGCCGCCTTCAAAAAAGCCGCACGCGTTTCTCTTTTTCTTCGCTCTCTTCTATTGTCCACCAATGACCTCAAGTCAACTTTGAATAATATAAGTTCATCCAAAGTTTACTGCAAATCTTCATAAGATGTTATTACCACTTATTATTTACAACATATTCTCAGCAGGGAAGAGAGGCGTGTCCATTCTTGACTTAAATTCAATTTCGAAATTTGAGCTACGAATGTACAGAAGTACTGTCTTATTAGACAGTGCAATAAGTTTTTGGAGAAGTAATCGGAAGACGGTAGCGAAAGAAAGTGTTGGATTGAGATTTATTTTGTTTGGAAGAGTCATATACAACAATGGAATGTGAAATCTCTTGGAGAATTACCGCTTATCTACTTATCAAATATTTCACTTCTTGTTCTTGAAGAAATTTTTCCGCTTCTGCACCATGCAACATTGCAAGTGTCGAAAGTATTCCCGCTTCGATGCTGGTACTGGCTAAAACGGTCACCGAGTGCGGTGCACCGACGACCGGCCAACCGGTTTTCGGATTCAAAATGTGGGGATAACGTATACCCTCTTTGAGAAGAAACCTTCGTGAATCACCGCTCGTTGCAACACCACCGAAACTTAATGATAACGTTCCGATGCTACCAATTCCGGTTGCCTTGGGATCATCGATGCCGATGCTCCAATTTTCACCATTCCTTCGAGGGCCGCTGATAAATAAATCACCACCGTAATTCACGACAAAGTTGGAAGATGTGTTTTTTCGTAGTAACACTGACGTTGTGTCGACTGCATACTCTTTCCCAATACCACCCAAATCGATTTCCATGCCGGGTAAAAGCTTAATTGTCGGACGTTTCCATTTCACTTTTTCCCAACCGATAAAAGAAAGTAATTCATTCACTGAAGCAAGAGTTGGTAAACGGTCGCTTCCATCAAATTTCCAAACGCGCCGCAAGATACCACTGGTGACATCAAACAGTCCGTCACTAATCTTCCAACACTCTTCCGCATAATCCAGTATCTTGGCGGTTTCTACATCTACCACAATTTCTTTGCCATCCGATGTATTTATTTCATGGATGACATTGTCGTCACGATACCGGCTGAATTTTTGTTCAATGCGATGTGCTTCGCTCTGTGCGATTTCTAATAGTTCAATTGCTTTTTGGTGCGGAACGTCGTCGACGAGAATCTCGCATGGACTTGCCATAGCGGAAAAAGCGCCGACCCAATAATTGTCCCGGTGAGTCAATACTGATTTAGTCGCGAGTGACTCATTGACTGTCATATTAGAAGTTCACTGAGTACCCGGCAGTTATGATGAAGACGTTTACCGCCGGAAATAGGTCGTAGTTTTTCTGGACTCCGATTGCGTTTCCCGGGTGTGGATCATCGCCTTGACGCATATATTCCGCCCGGATATTGAAATCACCATCCAAGTCCTCAAGTTGGAAACCATATTTCAACGCATAGGTGGTTGTTTGCAAATTTCCCAACCGGTAATCTGAGCTTGCAAATTGAGGTAGTGTTGTGCCATCTATAATTCCGGAGACGAAGAACGTGGCCGCTGTCTGCTTATAGTATCGGAATTGTGGCTCCAAATATGATGCTTCCGATAATTCATAACGGTATTTCATTTCCACCGTATTTGAGCGGATACCCCAATCATCCCAATAGTACCGATAGGAAAAGTGAATGACGTCATCAGTAAATTCGTATGCCGAACTTAGTAGTACATTTTGATGGGTACGGTTATCGGGACGGTTTTCCATCCGGTAATAAATTTGGCTTCCGGTTT
>CAZPUW010000153.1:0-6684 GCA_964589795.1 uncultured bacterium | reverse complement strand
CGTTCAAAGCCCCGCACTTGCCGATGGGTATTCCAACGATTCAACTGAAACTGAAAACCGTTTTGTCGATGGTTGGCTACGAACCGGCGATTATGGCGGCCTAACCGACGTCGGAGCGCTTATCGTCGAAGGGAGAAGAGAAGACAGAATCGTGAGCGGTGGTGAAAATATTCATCCCGCCGAAATCGAGCAGGTACTACTTTCTTATCCCGAAGTTCGTCGAGTATTTGTTACTTCGATTCCTGACCGCGAGTGGGGACAACTAATTTCCGCAGTAGTTGAGTCCCAACAATCTCTCGATGAAAACGATTTGTCGTCGTTCGTCCGAAAACACATCGCTCCCTACAAAGTGCCAAAACTCTGGTGGATAACCACCGAAATACCTCACCTCCCCAACGGAAAGCCCGACCGGAAAACGATTATAAATCACTTTATTTCAAATTCTTAGTTTTTGTAACCTTGTCGCAGTCACATTCTGACCCGTTTGCATTCGTATCAATCCATAACGAAATTGTTTAATTATATTTACCGCACTTAGCTACGGTAACTTTCTCTTTTCCCGGATTTCTTCCAGAATCGAATCGTGAGTAGTATTACAAAAAATTCTCTAACTGAGAACGCGCCAATAGTCACTCGGATGGTAACGATTGGCAATGCTGTTATTGGCGGTAATTCTCTTGTGTTGATTGCCGGGCCGTGTGCTGTCGAATCGCCGGCGCAAATCAATAGCGTCGCCGAATTGGTGCGGCTAAGTGGAGCGGCAATCCTGCGTGGTGGCGCATTTAAACCGCGCACATCCCCTTCGACTTTTCAAGGTATGGGTTATGATGGCGCAAAGTGGCTCCGCGAAGCGGCTGACCGCGTTAATCTACCGATGGTTACTGAAGTGATGGACATTGCGCAAGTCGACGAACTCGAACCAATTACCGATATGTTGCAAGTCGGTTCGCGCAACATGCAAAACTTCAGTTTGCTTCGTCGTGTTGGTAAAAGCCGCAAACCTGTGTTGCTCAAGCGTGGCATGGCGGCGACCCTCAAAGAATTGTTAGGCGCTGTGGCGTATATCGCAAATGAAGGTAATGAGCAGATTGTGATTTGCGAGCGCGGCATTCGCACCTTCAGTGATTTTACGCGCAGTACCTTCGATTTAGCGATTATTCCAAAACTAAAACAACTTACCACTTTTCCCGTTATCGCCGATCCCAGCCACGCCACCGGGGACCGTTCGCTCGTTCCATCAATGGCGCGTGCCGCAATTGCCGCCGGTGCCGATGGTGTGATGGTCGAGGTTCATACTGATCCTGAACAAGCCCTCTCCGATGGCGACCAGTCGCTTTATCCCCAACAACTAACGGCACTCAGTGAAGATATCGAAAAGTTAGCGCCGATACTTCAACGTTCTTTCCGTTCCCGATGATTCGCTTATCCGCCCCTACCCGACCCTTACAGGGCAGGATAATTCTCCCCTCCGATAAATCCATCGCGCACCGTCGCATCTTGTTAGCCGGTTGCATCGAACAACCTACCGAACTTATTCTGACACGTCCCGGTAAAGACATTTTATCATCGTTATCCGCTTTACAATCACTCGGTATCGAAATCGAACAAAAGCGAATCGACTCGGAAACAACTTCGTTTGCAATTCATGGTCGGGAAAACTGGTCGTCTCCAACTAACCCCATAGACTGTGGAAATTCCGGTACAACCTGTCGTCTTCTGTTGGGGCTTCTTGCCGGAAAACAAATAAAGGCAACACTTACCGGTGATAAATCTTTACGTACTCGTCCTATGGAACGCATCGCCACCCCATTGCGCCAAATGGGTGCGTCGCTCCAAACAACGGGCGGAAAATTACCAATCGAGATTACTCCTTCGCCGTTGCATGGAATCACCTACCGCTTACCGATAGCGAGTGCGCAACTAAAATCCGCGCTTTTATTCGCCGGTTTATTCGCAGATGGCGAAACTGAAATCATCGAACCAACACCCACCCGTGACCACACCGAACGTTTATTGCAACTTACACCATCAATTTCTGCTTCTGAACTTCGCTGGAAAGTATCGTGCAATACTCTTATTTCAATCCCGCAAGGTACTATTCCCGGTGACCCTTCCAGCGCTTCCTATTTCATCACACTTGCGCTGTCGCTTCCAAATTCTTCACTCGAATTAGAAAATGTCGCATTGAATGCGACGCGCATCGACTATCTATCTCGTCTAATAGCGCAAAGCGCTTCGATACAAATTCAACCTTTCGGTATCAATGGTGGTGAACCCGTTGGAACTATCGTTGCGAAATCATGCACCAAATCTTTTTCCTTCGACCTGCATGCAAGCGATGTGCCGCTTCTCATTGACGAGATTCCCACCCTTGCCGTTTTCTCTGCCGTCACCGGTGGTTCATTTCACTTGGATGGTGCCGCTGAATTGCGGGTAAAGGAATGTGATCGCATATCCGCACTGGTAAATGGTCTTTCTGCCATGGGTGTGCCCGTCGAAGAGAGTAACGATGGTTTCGCTTTCGATAAACCGGGCAAACTGACGGGTGCTGACATTTACTGTCGTTACGATCACCGCATCGCCATGTCCTTTGCAATCGCCGCTCTCCATGTATCATCCGAAACAACTTTGCACAACGCCAAAATCGCCGTTGACATATCTTTTCCCGGTTTCTTTACTGAACTAAAACGCATAGTAGGTCTCCACAGATGAAATTGGGACTCATCGGAACCAACATCACCAATTCACTTTCACCGGCAATCCACAATGCCGCGCTAAACGCACTTGGCATCTGCGGCTCCTATGCAATATTACAAACCGAACCACCGGAATTATCATCACGTCTCACTTCTTGTTTTAACGACGGTTTCGATGGATTAAATATCACTGCCCCTTTCAAATCCGATGTTCTCCCTTTGGTCGAATCACGTTCCCCATTGGTGGATATCATCTGCTCCGCAAACACTTTAGTTCGCGGCAAAAACGGTTGGCATGCCGAATCGACTGATGGCGCTGGTGTCGCATTCGCACTTTCGAAATGGAGTTCAAATCTTCCCACGGGACACGCCGTTATACTCGGAAATGGGGGCTTTGCCCGAGCTGTTGCCTATGAGTTGTTGACGAGGGGCTGGAAGGTGTCAATCTATTCCCGTTCCCAAAAAAACAAAGATTGGGCAGCAATTTCATCTCTTTTTGAAACAAACATTTCATTTTGTAACTGGAATGATAGGAACAAGGTCACCAATAATACTCACTTAATCGTAAATGCTTCTCCAATAGGAAGTGACACAATATCAACACCTTTATTATTAAATTTGTGTTTTACATCACACGTATTATATTTGGACTGCCTCTATAATCCGAGAATTACTCCTTTGATGAGTACTTTTAGCAAGAATGGCTCCCGCACACAAAACGGGATAAATATTTTACTTGGTCAAGCGGCGGCCTCATTTCTTATGTGGACGGGAATCGAATTTCCTGATTCGATTTTTCAACATTGGGAAGTACCGGTATGATTCGGTTCTTGACAGCGGGCGAATCGCACGGCCCTGCGCTGCTCGGCATCCTCGACGGAGTGCCTGCCGGATTGCCTCTGGTTGCCGAATCCATCAATACCCAACTTCATCGCCGACAACAAGGTCATGGTCGCGGCGACCGGATGAAAATTTACCGCGACACCGTAGAAATTCTCGGTGGCGTTCGTTACGGACATACTACCGGTGCCCCGATTGGACTGATGATTCGTAATGCCGATTGGGAGAATTGGAAAGACAAACTTTCTACCGAACCGCCTAACTACCCAACCGAACCTTTGACAATGCCTCGCCCCGGTCATGCTGATTATGCCGGTGCTTTAAAGTATCGCCACACAGATATCAGAAACGTCATTGAACGTTCAAGCGCCCGCGAAACTGCTATGCGCGTTGCTATCGGGGCAATTTGCCGCGAGTTGCTATCACAATTCAATATTGTTGTCGCATCCCACGTCGTTCGTATCGGTGATATCTTTTCTAATTTAGAGACAACTCTTAAACCATCGGCAATGAACGCCCTCGCCGATGCTTCACCGGTTCGTTGCCTTGATGAAATTACTGCTACTGAAATGATGCGGGAAATTGACCGCTGTAAGCAATCCGGCGATACCCTCGGTGGTGAATTCGCCGTTCATATCGCTCCCGTACCCGTCGGTCTCGGTTCTTATGTTCAAGCTGACCGCCGTCTCGATGGAATTCTTGCCGGTGCCATTTTATCCATTCCCGCGATAAAAGCTGTATCCATTGGCAATACAGCGACTACATCATTAAAAGGTTCCGAATTTCACGACCGGATTTTCCCGGAGAATTCGCAGCGCATTAAGCGTATCACCAATCGGGCGGGTGGCATTGAAGGCGGCATCACAAATGGCGAAGAAATCTTTTTGAGAGTGACGATGAAGCCCCTTTCATCACTTGGTCAACCACTCGAATCGGTTGACCTTTCAACTGGAACCCCGACTGTTGCGATCCGCGAACGTTCCGATGTATGCGCTGTCCCTGCCGCGGCAGTGGTTGCGGAAAATATTATTTCCATCGAACTGGCAAATGTTTTACTTGAAAAAATCGGTGGCGACAGCTTAGAAGAAATGAAATCACATTACAAGTCATGGGAGGACAAATGGGACACGTTTTCCTCGCAGGGTTAATGGGCAGCGGTAAAACAACGCTTGCACAAACGGTATCCCAAGAATTAGGTATCCCGTCCTACGATTTAGACGAGCGGTTATCCAGCCGCGGTTCGCATGGAATACCCACAACTGTCGATGCCGCCAGTTGGCAGGATTTTCGAATCCGGGAAGCGGCTGAACTCGAATCGTTCGCGTTCGAACCGGATGGTATCGTTGCCTTAGGTGGTGGTACTTTGCTTTCTGATCGTGCGTTCGATTTAATCGAGCGACTGGGTACGTCGATTTTCCTTGATGTTCCCGTCGAGGAATTGGTGCATCGAATCGGTGTCGATCCTACTCGGCCACTGCTGTCACAATGCTCTACCCTCAAAGAAGTCGAGGAGATACTCGAGCGGCTTAACCGGGATCGGCGGAAAGTATATGAGATGTGCAATCACACCTTGCAAATCATTTCTGGTGAACCGTTGGCAAGCACAACTATGCGGCTTGCCGAGTTTGTTCGACGGTTATAATCTGATTAGAGTTCAATGGCTTCTCTCACAATCTCCTATGAAAATACCCGTAGTATTCCCGAAACCGGGATTACTCTCGACAGTAATAATGCACTCCTTCGACTTACACAACAACTCCCGCAAAATGCAGCCGCGATTCTGTTAACCGACGAAATCGTCTGGAAACACTATGAACCGGAATGGCGCGAAATCCGGCAACGCTTCTCCGACGTGGTTATCATCCCTTCCGGTGAATCATCAAAAAATATCTCAATCATTGGTTCTGTCGCTGAGCGATGTGCATCGGCTCATCTTGACCGCGATTCGATTCTCGTTGCTTTCGGTGGTGGGGTTGTTACTGATATCGGCGGGTTTATCGCTTCCATTTTCCTTCGTGGAATAAATTGGATAGCGATACCGACAACCATAATTGGAGCCGTCGATGCCGCGATTGGTGGCAAAACCGGCATCAATCTACCCAACGGAAAAAATCTTGTCGGTACATTTTATCCTGCCCAATCAGTTATCGTCGACAATTCATTTTTTGCCTCACTACCTAACCGCGAACTTATTTCCGGGTGGGGTGAAATCGTCAAATACGGTTTATTGATAGGTGGTATACTGTGGAACCGTTTACACGAGATACAACCTGATTCCATCCCCGGTATGGAAATTCTCGAACCGTGTATTCGTAAAAAAGTTGAGTTAGTCGAAAAGGATTTGTATGACCATGGCGAGCGTCGCTTATTAAATCTTGGTCATACCGCCGGACATGCCCTTGAAGCTGCTACCAGTTTTGACGCCTTCCGGCATGGCGAAGCAATTCTCTGGGGTCTTGGCGTCAGTGCTGAGTTGTCGCACCGTTTGAATCTTCTGCCTGACAATGACTACAAAGATATCGAACAGATCCTTCGTAAATTTGATGTACCCAAAGCATCCGTGTCGCTCGATTCAATTTTTTCGTATCTCTCCACCGACAAAAAACGCGGTCACGGTATGAACCGGTGGATTATCTTAAATGCCATTGGTTCTGCAGAAGTCGTCGAAAATATTCCGTCGGAACTAATTCGAACGGTGCTCGAAAATCGTACCTCTTTTCTTCAAACCGGGAAAGTCGTAGAATGAAAAAAGTCGTTTGGGTAATACAAGGTCCGAATCTAAATCTTCTCGGTGAACGTGAACCGGAATATTACGGCAAACTTACTTTGGCTGAATTGCAAAAAGAACTGGATACGTTTGCCGCTCCCCTCGGTTTTGAACTTCGCCACTTTCAATCCAATCACGAAGGTGTCATCATCGACAAATTGCAGGAGATACGCAAAGAAGCGGCTGGCGTGTTATTGAATGCCGCCGGTCTCACTCACACCAGCATCGTTTTATTCGACACTATTCAGGCAATCAATCTCCCTGTGGTCGAAATCCATCTTTCCGATACATCCAAACGCGAACTGTTCCGCAAGCAATCCTTCATGACCCCGGCTTGTATCGCGACTTTCAAAGGTGAGAAAATTGAGAGTTACAAAAAAG
>CAZPUW010000152.1:0-6702 GCA_964589795.1 uncultured bacterium | reverse complement strand
CTGAACATGAACTTCGTTGTAATAGTTGGGAGAGCTACCAGCCACTGTGTAAGCAAAATACGCACCACCATTACCATCGGGTGCACCGGAAAAGAAATCGGGTTGGGTTACCTGACTACACACTTCCACACCATAGGGACCCCACATCCTATTTCCATCATAGGAAATTTTTTGTGCACGGATGGTATGGATTTGGTTCACAATGCTCAATTGTAAAATATTTAAATAGACAACAATTGCACCGGAATCTGGTGTCGTTACTGTTACTGGATCACTATAAATAAGCGTACCATTTTGATCTATCGTGTTGGTTGAATCCAAAGTGATGGGTGTTCCGTTCTTCGCAGTAATTTTCCAGACGCTATCGTTAGTACCGGTCGCGAATTGAGACACCTGATAATAAATTCGGTTACCATATTGATAACGCCTACCATCGACCCAAAAGTTCGCGAAGCGAGTTTTTCCGAGTGGTACAATCGAATTTTTTGTTACGTTTCCGCCAATGTCTCCGACAAGTTCCCGACCATCAGCAGGAAAACCGGTAACCGATGTTCCATTCCTATTTAGTATGGTAGCGTAAAACGGTTGACTTCCTTTGCGGGTGTCCGTCCAGACAAAAATAAACCTATTATTGTTTTCATGAGCATATATTTGTGTTTGTGCACCGGGTTGGGCGGCGATAGCGAGACCGTCAGTCGTCCACTGTGGGACACCTTCTGAATTTAGATATTGTGCATACGCATCCTCGTTGGGAGCGGCTGAGGAACCAAAACTATTTGAACGTTCATCCTGCCATACAATTACGGCTCCATTCAATCCATCGTTCGCTATTCTTGTTTCGCGCTGATGGTCGGTTTGGGTACAAACAGCGACACCATTCGTATTCCAAACTCGAACTAAAGTTGTGTCACCGGTAACTTTCTGGGCGTAAACATCTTCATTGTTCGTGCCCGAGGGATCGTTACGGAAATCTTCCCAAGTTACGATACACGTATCGATACCTGCGGCAATAATTCGCGGATTCGTTTGTTCATTATCCCAAGTTCCTAATGCGACGCCGGTGTCGGATTGCCACATCGGAGACCCAGCGGAATCGATGTGTTGCATATACAAATCAACCGTCAAAGAGGATGCATTGCGCCAAACGAGGAAGGCACCGCCACGACCGTCGGGAGTAAGTTTAACTTTGTTCTGTTCGCTGATAGTCGTGTCGAAAGGGTGTCCGGTGGAATCCCAGCGGGTAGTGCCGTTGTTACGCAGTTGTTGGATGTAGATATCGGAATTTTGACGACGATTGTCCGTCCATGCAATCCATGCACCATTTCTGCCATCGGTATCGACAGTGTACTCACCATTCACGGGTTGGTTGCCGGATGCATAAACAACTGGTGTTCCATTCATACGGAAACCGGGAGCGAGAGTGCCATTGGCGAGGATACGTGTTCCGTAAATATCCTGACCTAAGTTGTTACGGCCATCTTCCCATAAGATGTAAACGCCGTTTGCACCATCGGAAATAATGCGGATATCATTTTGGTATCCGATTGCAAAACAGACTGGAAAAGCATTTATCGTGTCAGTTTCACCGGTTACATTCCAGAGGCGGTGACCGAGCGAGTCAAGTTTCTGCGCCATAATCGAACCACCGCCATTCCCGACATAATTCGTATCGCCATTATAGGATCCAACCCGATAATCGACCCAAGCGATTACTACTCCGCCATCGGGTGTTCCCAAGCAAACAGGGTCTTCCTGCTTACCGGGTCCATCGTTGACAGTCACTTTCCATAAGGTATCACCATTGTTGGAGATGCGACCGGTGTATATACCGACACCGCCATTTGGTGTTGCCATCCACGAATAGTACCATGAACCGCTTGGACCGTTGGCTAAGGCACGATTCCAAAACAAGATGTGGATTCCCTGCCGTACTGGTATCGCAAACGAATCAACATTAGACGCAGGGTAAGAACTAAATTGCGGTGTATGCCAACGGTTCTGCAGAAATTGGGCGTTCGTGTTTGAAATCCATAGTACTGTACACAGTGCAATGCAGACTACTCTAAGAGATTTCATGGCTGCCTCTGGTTCATTGTTTGGTTTCGGGTCACGGTTTGAATATGACTAATATTATCGGAGCAATACCATTTTCTTTGTGGTAGAGAAGCCACCCGATTCGAGACGATAGAAGTATGTACCGCTTGCGATTTGTTGTCCATTGTTATTTTTGCCATTCCAGCGTAACTCGTACGTTCCGGTCATCTTTACATCATCGAGCAGACGAACTACTTCGCGTCCAAGGACATCGTAGATAGTAAATTTCACATGCCCAGCACGGGGTAAGGTGAAACGGAATGTAGTTGTAGGGTTGAAGGGGTTGGGATAATTCTGATATAAAGTAAAGAGTTTGGGTACTGGGGCAGAAACTTCCCGAACACTTACCACAAAATCATCGCGAACACGTTGCATATACAGGTTAGCCATTTCTTCGACATGTGTTGCACGAAAATCGATCCAAGCGACAATTGCGCCATTTACGCTGTTACCGGAATACGTTGGTATTGCCACGGGATGGTTTGTCGTGGCATCCATTCGGACGAGGAAAGCATTGTTATTCGCATTTCGAAGAAACCACAGGTCGGGACGATATACTGAGCCATCGGATTGTAGGTGGGTACCGATAATGCTAATTTCTTCGAAAGATTCGGGTGGAGGAAACGGATTCGGAGTATCAAACTCCCGGTTATAAAATACATATACACCCCCTTCGCCATCCGGGCTAAGTACTTTGTCAATCTGTGGTGTAATGTTGAAAGTTGGTTGGAGTAGATAACCAACCGAATCAAGTAACGGTATGCCATTTTCAGCAAGATGTTGTACATACACTACAGGGTAGTTGTAATCGCGATAATCATTCCATGCGAACCAATATGAATTACCGGATTGGATTGCGAATGCCCTCGCTTCGGCTTGAGTACTCGCACCGATACGGACACCATTGGTTCCCCAAAGAAACGCCCCGGTTGAATCTATTGTTTGAGAATAGATATTCTGACCACTGCCGTTTGCGACATCGAAGCGGAATTCTTCCCAATGTGCGACAACGGAACCGTTGCTTCCGGGAATAAGCCGCAATCTAACACGCGAGCCGATTGAACCGATTCCAAGTGAATCGAAACCGGTTATAATTGTACGAGTCCAATTTGCACTACCATCACTGTTCAATTTGAGAACACGTACCCGCGAAAGATTATAATCGATATCATATACTTCAATTAAGCCAAGATAGACATTACTTCCCGATACAGCCACCGCAGACCATGTTTGTTCGTGTCCGGGTGTAACGTCAACCCCGGTGTCGGAATAGAGCCGATTGCCGTTTGCATCGATGTGCTGACAATGTACTTCATTGTAATAATCGGGCGCGCCACCGGCTATTGTGTAAGCAAAATAGGCGCCACCACTCCCGTCCGGCGCACCGGAGAAGTAATCGGGTGCTGTCACTTGCGCACACACTTCAACACCAAAATGACCCCACATTCGATTTCCATTATAGGATATTCTTTGCGCGCGCATGGTGTAATGACCATTTACAATATTCAAGTATATCACGATAGCACCGGAATCGGGTGTGGCGACAGTAATTAGGTCGCTATAGATAAGAGTACCATCTTGTGTAATCGTATTTGTCGAATCGATTGATACTGGAGTACCGTTAGGCGCAGTGATGTTCCAAACGCTATCAGTCGCACTAGTCGAGAATGCAGAAACCTCGTAATACACGCGGTTACCATATTGCGAGAATCTTCCATCGACCCAAAAGTTTGCGAACCGGGTTTTTCCTAAAGGAATTATCGAATTCTTATTTATGTTACCATTTATGTCACCAACAAGTTCACGCCCGCTTGCGGTAAATCCAGTAATAGGTGTTCCATTTCGATTTAAAATAATCGTATAAATCGGATAACTACCTTTACGTGAATCAATCCATGCTAACATTATTCTGTTGTTATTAACATTCGCCGTAATGAAGGTTTGGCTACCGGGTTGGGCGGCGATAGGCATTCCGTTGCCCATCCACTGCGGGATGCCCTCGGAATTCAGATACTGGGCATACACGTCTTCATTCGGAGCCTCTGCCGAGCCGTACATATTCGGACGCTCATCCAGCCATACAATCACACAACCATTTAGACCATCATTCGTTAATCGTATTTCGCGCTGGTTATAGTTCTGCATGCAAACAGCGACACCATTTGTATTCCAAACCCGAACCAAGTTCGTGTCACCGGTAACTTTCTGGGCGTAAACATCTTCGTTGCCTGCATTGGAGGGGTCGTTGCGAAAATCTTCCCACACAACGATACATGTATCCTGACCCGCGGAAATAATCTGTGGGTTGGTTTGGTCATTTGCCCACGTACCGAGTGCTATCCCTGAATCGGGGTACCACATTGGAACACCAACGGAATCAATTCTCTGCATGCATAAATCAACCGTTGAATTGAAAGAATTTCGCCAAATGAGGAAAGCGCCTCCACGGCCATCGGGAGCGAGTTTGACTCGACTTTGTTCGCTGTTCGTCGTGTCGAATGGATGTCCAGTGGAATCCCAACGGGTAGTTCCATCATTACACAATTGCTGGATGTAGATATCCGAGTTATGGCGCCGATAGTCGGTCCAAGCAATCCACGCTCCACTCCGCCCGTCGGAATCGATGGTATATTCTTCATTGGCGGGCTGATTACTCGAATCGGCAGCTACCGCATTGCCATTGGTTCGAAATCCGGTGGCGATAGTACCATTGGCGAGGACACGGGTACCGTATATGTCTTGACCTAAGTTGTTGCGGGTATCTTCCCAGAAGATGTAAACACCGTCGGCACCATCGGAAATCGCGCGAATATTATTTTGGTTTCCATAAACAAAGCACACCGGTATAGCATTAATGGTATCGGTTTCGCTTGTCACATTCCAGAGACGGTGGCCGAGCGAGTCGAGTTTCTGCGCCATAATGGAACCACTGCCATCACCAAAGTAAATCGAATCTCCGCCATAAAATCCCCTCCGGTAATCGACCCATGCAATAACGACACCGCCATCGGGTGTCCCCAAGCAAACGGGGTCTTCCTGTCGTTCGGGACCATCGTTAACGGTTACTTTCCACAGTGTGTCACCATTATTGGATATGCGACCGGCATAGACACCAACACCCCCATTTGGTGTCGCATCCCATGCATAGTACCATGAACCGCTTGGACCGTTAGTGACGGTGCGATTCCAATCTATTATGTAAGTACCTTGCCGCACGGGAACGCCGGTAGAATCCATTTCGGAGGCAGGATAGGAACGGAATTGCTGGGTATGCCAACGATTTTGCAAGAATTGGCCATGTACTGAAGAGAAAGTTATCACAGTAAAAAGTGCAATGGAAAACAAGCGGGATAAACTCATGATATCCTCCAAACTGGTTGTATAGCATGAATGTTAGCGCTTGCGGGCAAGCGGAATTTCGTTAGCGAGAAGGAATCGTAAGGCGGAAAAAGTGCGAACATCATTGCCTCAAAGCGTGTACGTTTTCGCACAAATTAGGTGGTGATAAGGTATTATTATATATAATAAAGTGGATTGAGATGAAAATCAATGAGTAATTGACAAAAACAAAATTAATTCCAGAACCGAAGAACATCGTCAACGGATTCGGATGGTCGAAGCAAACAAAGTTTGGTTTCTTCTTGGTTCATATCATAACCATACACGGCTGGGGATTGACGGCTGTTGTAGCGCGACCACATAGACAGTGTATAAGCACCGGCATCGTGCACGACGACGATATCACCGGGATACACACCGATGGGTAACTCGCGCCCTTCGGCGACCAAATCGCCGGAGAAACAGAGTGGGCCGGCAATATTGACTGGTTCGGTAGGTCCCGTTTTCAAGGTGCCATGTGAGTCGTGAAGAGTGATGCGATGTGACCAGATTTCGGGGAGAAGAGCGGTTCGTACAAATAAGTCGGCACCGAAATGCACTACGGCAATTGTCCGACCACCGGCATGTTTGGTGTATTCGACACGACTTGCCGCCCATCCCGCTTTCGCGCTAATGGCGCGGCCAAACTCAGTGACAAGACGATACGCGAATAATTCCGGGACATTTTTTTTAAGTAGAGAAATGTATTCGGTGAGGTTGTGGTTTTGATCATCGTTTTCATAACTGACGGGTAAACCGCCACCGATGTCGATTAGTTCTATTTTTTTCGCGCGGTTGGATTCAATTTCTTTCACCAAACCCATTATTGACTGGACACCCTGAACGACTAATGGTAAGGGACACACCTGCGAACCGGTGTGGACATGGAGACCTACCAACCACGGATTATTCTGAAACGCATTAACAATTTTTTCTCGCTCTTCTAAAAGTGGAACACCAAATTTTGAAGTCGAAATTGCGGTACTCGAACCCTTCCATGAACCCGAACCGGTTTGCGGGTTTATACGAAGACCGGCACGCACTGCATAGTTACTGTTCTTCACCAATTCGGATAGACGATCGAGCTCCTGCAAGTTGTCGAGATTGATGTAAATGTTATTTTCAATTGCGAATTTCAATTCGGAGATAGTTTTTGCCGGAGAGTCGAATAGGATGCGTTCGGGAGGAAAACCAAGATGGATGGCATGAACTAATTCGGGAAGAGACGCA
>CAZPUW010000151.1:0-6704 GCA_964589795.1 uncultured bacterium | reverse complement strand
TCTGCGCATGAAAAACTTCAACCACCATATTTTCTTTACCGTCCACCATTTTGTTAAGCACTTCAAGAGCACGCTTCGGAACAATCCAATCGAAATCGGGGGCCTGATATGTTGTGCTGGTATCAATCCACCGGACAAGGCGATGACCGTCGGTAGAAACTACCCGTAGTTTACCGGCTTTGAGTTGAACTAAAACACCGTTTAGCACCGGTCGAAGTTCGTCGGTAGCAACCGCAAAAAGGGTTTTATCGATGATGCGTTTTACTTTATTGGCCGGCAATTTAAGAACCGGTTCCGGTGGCAATACGGGTAGTTGCGGAAAGAGCGCGGGTTCTTCACCGGCTATACGAAAACGACCTTGCCCGGCATGGATGATTAAATAAAATCCAGTTTCATCTTCGATCCGTACCGGTAAATCGGATTGCATTGCACGCGCAAGGTCAAGCATCCGTTTCGCAGGAATGACGGCAATGCCTTCTTCCGCAATATCTGCGGCGACGCGACTGGTAACGATAAGTTCCAAATCGGTCGCAGAAACCGCTAATTCATTTTTTGACGCAGACACATGGACAGTTCTCAATATCGGCATAGTCGTCTTACTGGGAACGACAGAAGCCGCCCGTTCCAGCGCGATCAGAAAGCGGTCTTGTGGTACGGAAAAACGCATGCGTGAACTCCTCTAACGGTTCGTTGTGATTGTTCCGGTTTTCGTGTTGCCTGCTCTTCTCTCATAAGATATAATATAAAAGAAAGAGTAAGAAGAGTATACCGGTGGATAGCGGGGATAACAAGAGGCAATTTGCTTGTTGCCCGCTATACATACTAATTCCCGGACCTCAAAAAGTTATCCTCAATGTGGATAACGAGGTGGACAAATCAGTACAACTTACGAGTTATCCCCTCCCTGCTCTTAGAGGAGTTGATAAATCGGTAATTACTCACTCAAAATCGCTCTTTTATTCTCGTTTGTTAAGAAGATGTGGAAAGCGCAATTTGTCACGAAAGATAAGGGTTTCACCAGAGCGAGGCAAGCACTCACTCTCTTACCGGTTATTTGCTTTCGAGAGTATGAGCCATTACAATCTATTCGAAAGGAATAGAAACCATAATGTCTCCTTCAAAACATGAATTTCGTCGTAATCGGACAGTTAATGTCGGATCGATAATCGACACGGTTTTGAAAAAGTACCGACTATCGGATGGATTACTGTTGTCGTGGATACGCGCGAACCGGAAAATAATTTTCGAAGAGTACGCACTGGCAATGGAACCGATCTCGATTCGACGTAAGAGTTTGAACCGGATAGATGGCATCGTACAAGTAATCGAACTTACGGTCAAAGTAGAAGATTCAGTATCGCGGCATAAAGCGAATGAGTTTAAAAATTACTTTCTACGAAATCTGGAACAATACGCACCCGATAAGATAACCGATATCTTTTATATTTGAATGCCACCAGTCCGGTGGTTTACGAACCGGATTTGAAGAGCGATTGAAAATCATGTAGATTAGGCGCGGGCGCAGAGTCCGAAAATGGAGAATAGCATTACTCGGAGACACGTCTGCTTTCGGGAGTTTCTGGGGTCGCTGGTTCTGAATAACAAAAATTTCGCGGGGAGTAGCGCAGCCCGGTAGCGCATCTGCTTTGGGAGCAGAGGGTCGCTGGTTCAAATCCAGTCTCCCCGACACAATAAAGGCGTACAGATGGTACGCCTTTATTATTTTAACAAATTTTGCCCGGATGGAAACTACTTCATATCTACATTTATCGGTAAGTCGATTGTCGCAAAACCGACATCGCGTCTCATGTGTATCTCCGCCCCATACAACATTCCGGTTCCGTGGAACCCATCATAAAATATTGCAAGCTTAGTGCCGATTTTCACTACCGAGGGAAGACCGATAATCGGATTAGTCCACAACACATTCGTTGAGTCCAGCACGACTGCTTTGTCGTTGGGATTCCAGTGTTCTAAATCCTGACTCCAATAGACCCAAATCGCATCGGTGAATTCCGTTTTATCGTAAATACCGACGTGGTTGGTAAAGAGAAACCACGTTTTTGTTTCAGTTTGATAATACATCGAAGCGTTTTCTATCTGTTCCGAGTCGGGTAAGATGGGGATGGTGTCGGCTTTCCACTCACCCTCGAGATTTTGAGTGCGGGCAATACCGATGGTTCGTAAAATTTTGTTTGGTTCTTTTCCGGGGAGATAGCGGTCGACAAGTTTACCTGATTTCGTTTTCGCGATGACATGCTGATAGGGGGTGAGTGAACGCGAACCACTGAAAAACATCAGATAGCTTCCATTCGCCTCAACGACTTGTCCGGGACTGGCGCTGGCGGAAAAGAAGGTGTTTGGTTGGGTATTGAGTGCGACAAATTTCGCTCGTTTCGTCCACGGGCCAGCGGGGGATTTTGCAACGGCAAGTTTTACGAGGTAGGGAAATGACGGCACTTTGTTGAATGGATCGGATACTGTCGAAGCAGCAAGATAGTACATATACCACTTATCACCCTTGTTGAATGTAACGCCATAGGATGCGGAAGCGTTATCAGATTCTCCCGGCTTGCCAAGTTGCAACTGGCGGCCATAGGTCGTCCAATGGACCAAATCACTGCTGGTAGCAAGGCAGGTAATCCATCCCGCGGCGCTGGAGCCGTCATAGTTCATATAGAATAAATTGCCCGCCTGCCACACCCACACATCGCGGGCACCCAATGAATCGCAGCCGTTAGGCCCGTGGCCATGCGCGAAAACCACCCCCTGATCTTTCGCCTCGATTCGTATAGACGGCCCAACACGCCGATTTGCATTCAGACTGTCTAAAAGAGTGCGCGAATTTTTCTGGGAAGTATCTTTTTTTGTGTACAGTTTGAGAAAAACGATATCGACGACGACCATAAGTACAAGAATAAGGAGAATATTTCGTTTACGATTGAGGAACGTGAATGCCATGTATGAGCCAACAATGAATAGGGTGAATGAATCCGAGACGATTTTTTCGAGTTAATCCGTTTCTGCTTTGTAATAATACACCAAAAAGAAGAAAATCAGAAAACGAAGTCAGGAAATATGATTAAGCCCACTCAATTTTTTCTTCATCATGGCCACCTTCGATTTGTTCATGAGGTTTCGTCGCAATTTTTTTCAGACCCCACGAATTGAGTTTTTGCAGGATTGGAATCAGTTCACCTGCTTCGGGGGTAAGGGTATAAATGACGCGCGGGGGAATTTCGGCAAATATTTCACGATGGAGCAGGGAAGCGGTTTCCAGTTCTTTCAGCGATAGCGAAAGCATCCTGTCGGAAATCGCCGGGATGCGTGATTTTATCTCGCCAAACCGAAGCGGTCCGGAACGAAGTTGCCACAAAATTTCCACTTTCCATGCACCTCCGATTCGATCCCACGCGAGACCGATACCCGTTTCCGGGTGTTTGATCGTTTTTTTCTTCTTGTGTTTCTTTATGTCACTCGACGGCATATCTGGTATTACTCATAAAAGGGAAGTGGATAATAAAATGTGTGTATAATACAAAGGTATAGCAGATCGTCACGAAAGTCAAGTCGAACAAACATAAGATAATAATTGATAACACCGTGAATTGCGCGGTGGATAAAGTTATCCACTCATATATTTTCTTAAGTCTTACCACATACTGCATGGAAAAACCTCAAGTTCGCTAAAAAACAAAAGTGCCGGACATGAACCGGCACCCTAAACATGAAATATCTAACCCCCCGCTTCAGCTATTTACCAATACGGTTCGCCCAATCGGTTAATGCGACCAAGTGCTCATGCATGATTTTGCGGGTTGGCTCATCAATCAGATTACCATTCGCGTCGAATTTTTCGGGAGAATATGCCACCAATACTTCCGGTCTGTTGATTGGGAACATGTTCAAAAAGACTGCCGTCTGCCGCAAATGGTATTGTGAGCGAGAGGTTCCGGCGCGACCACCGACCCCCATAATACCCAACGGTTTGCCGAAAAAGGGTTGTTGCGGGGGACGTGATGCCCAATCTATCGCATTTTTCAACACACCGGGCATTGAATAGTTGTATTCCGGGGTAACGATTAGCAGGGCATCGGCGGCGGCGATTTTCGTCCGAAAAAGTTGTACCGGTTCCGGGAAACCGACTGTTTCGACATCACCGTTGTAAAGCGGAATGGGTGAGATATCGAATGTTTCCATTGTTGTATTGTCGGGGAGCAGTTCCTCTGCCGCCCGCAAGAGCGCATGATTGAACGACTTTTTGCGGAGTGAGCCGGCAAAGCCGAGAATGTGGATAGATCCGTTCGTTTCAGACATAAACTGTGTCCTTGGTAATAGTAATGGTTCACAATTGGTACGTAATGAACTGCTGTGAGTGAAAATGAACGCGTTTATGTAAAGTCGCTTTTAAAATTGCCATTAGAAAAGACACACAGTATTTTACAATTAGTTCGATGCAAGTACTACTTACGATTATGATGAACAACTCGATGCTACACGATTTCCGCAATCCGCTCCCCCCGAAAAGATTCTTCTCGTCGCTAATGATAGTATCGCTATTTATTGTAGTGTTTTCTTCCTTTGAAAATGCGCGAGCCGATTGGCCTACCAGTCCCTACACCCCAATTGTGGATTACGAAGAACCGATGTATGTCGATCCTATCACCAGTCGTTTTGTTCAAGTGTATGACAGCTCGCTTACACATGGCGATTATTACTTTGTTAATGCGATCTCTCCTCAAGGCACCAACGTTTTCCCCGGTCACGGCATCTCGATTGGTCGAATGAATGTTTGGTACTATCCTTACTCTTCCGACTATCCAATCGTACCTGACGGTTTCGGTGGTTGCATTTACTCCGGTGCCGGCACTGAATATGACAGCACGTATTCGACGAATGTCGCTGTCATCCGGTATTGGCGCATCGATTCCACCGGTCAGCAATTATGGGGTGTGGATGGGATAAAAGGGGGTTATTATTTGAATGAACCGGAACTATTTAGTCAACCGAAATTCCAGAGCGATGGGCATGGTGGTGTTTTTGTCTTAACACCACACCCCCCCTTGACCAATACCCATCTCTGGTTGCAACATTTCGATGCGACCGGACAACCGCTCTTTACCAATGGTGGGATTCAAATCAATGAAGTCAATACCAGTTTAGGTGATTATGCGCGATTAACCTATGCCCTGAACCGTGCCGGTTCTTCAACATTATGGGTAACTTGGCGGATTCGGGATACAACTTGGACACTTCCCTTTGATACTTCTTTGGTACGTAGAAGAGTATCGTCGGTTAGAATTAATGATACAAGTTATGTATCAATTGGTTTTGCTTATTCGAACGGAAATGCAATGTTTCAATCGAATTATTTCCTCCGATGGTTTAACCTGAACGGTGATTCATTAATGGTTCGCGCACCTTATGTTGTGAATTGGAATACAGGAGGTTACAAAGAAACGATTGATGGTGGCATCGTATATGACCATCCATTGCGTGAAGCAACTACAGGGCGATATCGTTGGCATGTCGGCAAGTTAGATGCGAATGGCGATACAGTCTTTTTTCATACACCATTAACTGACACCGATTCTATTACTTGGCTCGCACCAATTGATGTGAATGGTTCTGTTTATTATTTAGCTGTTTATGAGTATAATTATGGTACTCGAGTCGAGTATTACCTCCAAAAACTGAACGGCAATGGCATTCCCCAGTGGACAGGTCGAGGTCATGTTGTAGCATTGAGTGCGCATGGTGATGCCGCATTACGGATATTCTCTACACCTGCTTGTGGTATTATCTGTCATTGGTGGGGCGAATCGAACAGCTATGCGCAAGCGTTAGACACCAACGGGAATATCGGACAAGGATTTTATACTTCCATCGGACAACACGATTCCCCTTCCCGACTGCACAGCAATATTCACTTCCATTTGTCGGACAACCATCTTTATCTGAGTAATGATCAAGACCATTTTCGCAATATCAAGGTATTTAATGTCTTGGGTCAACAAGTGCTTCACTGGAGTAGTGAAGGGGCTTCGCCACCTTCCCGCCAAATCATGTTATCATTACCTGCCGGGCTGGCCGCCGGACGCTATTTCTTAGTAGTTCGCAATAACTCCGGCCGTATCGAAACCCTTTCGGTTCCTGTTATTCACTAAGCATACGCATACGATGTGTGCCGTAAATCGGGTAGACATGACAAAAGCCGGTAAAATCGATGGTATTGATTTTAAATTTCAATGACAATTTAGTTGAAAACCGTCGAAGTGATGCGTAGATTACAATAGTTATTTAATGTTTCATGATGTGTACACCGCAAATATCACCGCGGAGGAAATGATGCTTACTTCTCGATATGTTGTCTTTGTTTTACTTTTTTGTATCTTGGCTGGCACCGGTTGCGAAAAAAAACTTAGTGAACCACCACCACCGACTCCCGATAGAACGCGTGCATTTACAATCGAAATTTCACCGCTACCGGCGATCCGAACTTTCCACAATATTTTGTCCTACACCCGCCCTATGACAATTACAGTCACCGATAATCGCGGCGTCGCGTGCCCCGGCGAGCCGGTTGACATTTCTCTTACAAGCAATGATAGCGTATCCGTAACAGTTAGCTATGAGCGGGGTGATACTACCGACGCAAACGGTCAACTGAGGGCGACACTAACGGTGGTATGTCATACAAGCGC
>CAZPUW010000150.1:0-6709 GCA_964589795.1 uncultured bacterium | reverse complement strand
GATTCACGGCAAACGCCGAATGTTTGCGCACCATTGTACGCCGCAAGCACGCGACCATTGACATCCCATGCAACTGAACCATTCGTAGTTATGCGTTGCGCATAACTGTCTTCATTCGGGGCTGCCGCAGTGCCATAAATATTCGGTCGTTCATCCTGCCAAACGATAACACAACCACCGGTTCCGTCGGTACAAATACGATTTTCACGCTGGTGGTCGACCTGTGTACATGCCGCAACTCCGTCTACATTCCATAGCTTCTGCATAGACGCTGTGCCGGAAATTTTCTGGGCATAAATATCTTCGTTGTTGGTTCCACTTGGATCGTTGCGGAAATCTTCCCAACTGATAATGCAGGTATCCGGTGAGGAATAGACGATACGCGGATTTGTTTGTTCGTTAGCCCACGTTCCGATCGGGATTCCAGCGAACCCGGAATCTGGTGTCCAAAGATGTGCTCCAGTAGAATCGATTCGCTGTGCATATAAATTCACATCGGAACCGACGGCATTTCGCCAAACTAAGAACGCACCACCACGTCCATCGGGTGCAAGCTTGACTTTATTTTGTTCGCCGAGGGTCGTATCAAGCGGTTGCCCGGTCGAGTCCCAACGTGTAGTGCCGTTACCACGCATTTGTTGGATGTAAATATCGGAGTTTTGATGTCGATTGTCAGTCCAAGCAATCCATGCGCCACCATGTGCATCGACATCAACGGTATATTCACCATTGACAGGTTGATTTCCCGACGCGGCGACAACAGGATTACCGTTTTCACGGAAGCCGGAATAACGTTGACCGCTTGCATTGATGCGGGTACCGTATACATCCTGCCCGAGATTGTTTCGGGTATCTTCCCAAAAGATGTATGCACCATTTCCATTTTGTGCATCCGGTATTATTCGTAAGTCAGTTTGATACCCGGTAACAAAACAGAGCGGTACAGCATGAATACTATCAGAAGCGGGTGTAACCCATAAACGATTACCACTTGAATCAAGTTTCATCGCCATGATGGAACCGGCACCATCACCACGCATGGTCGTATCACCAAGGTAGTAACCCGTGCGGTAATCAACCCATGCGAGAATTACTCCGCCATCGGGAGTTCCCATACATACGGGATCTTCCTGCCGATCGGGGCCGTCGTTTACGGTACGAGCCCAAGCGGTATCGCCGTTATTTCGAATTTTACCGGCGTATAAACCGCGCACACCATAGGGTGTAGCTGACCATGTATAAAACCATTCGTTATGAAAGCCGGGTGCCATCGCACGCTGCCATTCATTGAAGGTACCTTGGCGAACCGGAATTGAAGATGAATCCATGCTCCGGTTTGGGTCAACATTAAATGGTGTAACGTGCCACCAATTCTGGTAAAACTGCGCGAAGGCGGGTGAAACCAATAACCCTGCACCCAGTACGAGCAGCCAGATCAAGGGTTTTCTCATGCTTTCCTCCTCCTCTCCTTTCTTAGAAAGAGACGGTGTAAATCCAGCGGGTTAGCGACATCAACGATTTGTGTACCGATTTGTACGACAGGAGTCGGTGATGGCGTTCGCCAGTCGATTCGAATATCGGGTATCCAGTTCAATAGCGCCACTCTCCATTCCGCGGTCAGACCCTTGTCGATCCAAGGTCCACACAGAGTAAGATCGCGTCCGAATAACCGGATCATCCCCTCTATCAAGCTAACACTTTCACGTGGATATTCCAAGACAAATCTACCGGTGTTGGCAAGAAACTGTTCGCCTGTCGCGCTCCACCGTTCGTTTTTTGTAATCATACCCAATCGTAAGGAAATACCCGCAAAAATACCTTGTTCCCTTAAAGCTGGAACAGTCCCATGAAGGGGATGGCCGACAGCAAACCAATCAAGCCAATCCGTTTGCGAAACAAACCGCGTTTTCCATAGGGATGATACCGTATCTGCTAACATTAACCAACGAGTATTTCCGGTAGAATCATACTTATCCAAAGCGGCTTCAGCAAATTGTATTCCGTCGGTAAGCATCATTCCGCGTTCGGTACCGTCGGGCAAAATTAACCGGCATCCATCCGCACCAAATTGTGCCGACCGGGCAATGCTGCTCAGCAATTCGTCAGCAATTTTCCAGCAATCATCCCCCAACACCCAACCGGCAAGAACGAAAGCGCGGGCAATAGCACTTTGTTCGGAGACAGTCGTGGATACATCATTTTCAAGTATACTTGTACGTATGAGACCCGATTTAGTGTCGCGGAGATTAACCAAGGACGCGACTATTTTAACAATAAAATCGATTAGTTCTTTGGTATAAATATTGGTTTCGATATTCCCGGCAAATCGTTGCCGGTAGAGTATTACAGCGGCAGTCAGTAGGCGGGCTTGTATAATAGTTGGACATTTTTCTATGGTGGTATTCAATAACGATTCAGTTGATGCCTCCAAGAGTTCAGAGACCTCATTCTGCTCATGAAATCGCGATACAGTTTCAATAATACGAACATCCGAATTGGTAAGAGATTTTGAAGGATACCACTGTTTCACGATTCGTTTTAACCATTCCTGCACTAACATTGTGGAAAGTGGCGGTGGCTCTTCAGCGCTTAAAATTGGTCGGCAGCGACGTTCGGTAACAGAATTCGCCAGTTGAAGGATAGAGAGTGGTTGTTCTTTTGCCGCCCGCTTGAGTGATTGGTATCGTTCAACAATAACACTCAGGGTGGTAACTGTTTGTGCAAATACAGGACGACCATCATTCAGAAACGCGGCAAAGCAAGGAGTAGAATCGACGCCGGTAAGAGAAAGTAAATCGGGACGAAATACCGAAGGGATCCATTCGACTTCTTCGGCCAGTGTTTGCTGCCATTTATAAAGATTTTGAAGCAGTTCGCGATCATCTTGCTCAACATCAATTAAAAGAGCAAACTGTAAACCAACTTCAGCGGTCAGAGAAGAAAGATGGGAGGCGGGATCATTCACGGCGTGCGGATGTAAGCGATGATATCGCGTAACGTGTCGGGACTCAGGACATTGGTCGTGAAGAAAGGCATCATCCCGCCGGGATTGAATTGCGTGGTCGAAAACCGGGTTTTTATCGCAATATCACCGACCGATAAATCAGGACGATTGGTCAAATCAGCAGCACCATTCAAACCGTTACCGTGGCAACCGCTACAATACCTGGTGTAATCGTAATGTCCGAACGAAGCATTACCATTTTGGTAAAAAGTATCGTAATTCGCAGGGTGAAAACCACCAAGATGGTCGATACCCGTTGAGTCAAACGCGAGTTTACGTGGAGTATTGTACCTTGAAAGCGATACAGATTGCAGGTATGCCTGAAGAGCAATCCATCGATCCGACACCGAAGTCAGCGATGTACCACGCATGTATTGAGTTATGCATTTATTCACGGCATCTCGAAGATGAAGCGTATCCGACCAGTAAGTAGGGTAGGATGCAATGTCTTCCATGTCATAAGCCGGATAAACGGTATTAGCGAAAACGCGTTCGGCTTCCACGGGGCGATGACAGGTTATACAGGTATAACCATTTCCGGGCAGACCAAGTGTAGCATCATCAGTAATACTTTTGCCAATGGAGACATCGTCGACGGGTGTTTGATTACTCGAAGATTTTTTGCACCCGACTCCACCGACAATTATTGCTGAGCAGATAAGACACCACAATAGATTTCTCAAGCATCACCCATTACTTTTACGATGACCCTTTTGTTTCGTTGTCCGTCAAATTCGGCATAAAATACTTGTTGCCATGGCCCTAAGTCCAATGCACCTTTTGTAATTGGCAACCAGATTTGATGTCCTACCAATAAACTTTTCAAATGGCTGTCACCATTATCTTCTCCGGTGCGGTGATGGCGGTAATCGCCAAATGGAGCCAGTTTTTCCACCCATTCGTCAATATCATTAAGCAAACCGGATTCGGCATCATTGACATAAACACCAGCGGTAATGTGCATTGCCGATACAAAAGCAAATCCTTCATTTACGCCAGATTTTCGAACAATTTCCTCAATTTGGGAGGTTATCAGTATGTATTCCCGATGTTTTCTGGTGTGAAACGTGAGATATTCTGTATGCCATTTCATTTGGGCTCCGTTGTTCGACAGCCGTAATATACTCACATCATAAAGTTCGGGAAACGCTTGGAACCTTAATTCGGAAAGTTTCGTTTATAAATCGACATGTCTGTAACAATTCATTTCAAAGGACAAACTGACCCAATTTGGTGATACGTTTGACGTTTAGTCATACTCTTCGTAATTTCCAATATCTACAACCCAAGAAAGGAGCTAACCTTGTCCAAAGTCGATTCCCTCTTATCTCTTCTCACTAACGAAGATAAAACGTTGTTGACTCATACTTGTACTACTATTCCTAAATCGATGCTTACCCTTCCCGGTTCGGATTATCTCGACCGCACACTTGTTTATTCCGACCGTAATCCACAAGTGCTGCGTAGTCTTCACCAGTTGTTTTACACTGGCCGACTGAGCGGAACCGGTTACTTATCTATATTACCCGTCGATCAAGGGATTGAACACTCGGCCGGGGCTTCATTTGCACCAAATCCGGTTTATTTCGACGGAGAGAATATTGTCAAGTTAGCAGTTGAAGGGGGTTGCAACGCGGTTGCATCGACATTCGGCGTACTTGGGAGTGTTGCACGAAAGTATGCCCACAAGATTCCATTCATCGTAAAAATTAACCATAACGAATTACTCACTTATCCAAATAAAGCAGACCAAATTCTATTCGGTACGGTAAAAGAGGCGTGGAATATGGGTGCCATCGCGGTGGGAGCAACGATTTATTTCGGGTCGGCAGAATCGGGACGACAAATTGTCGAAATCTCGGAAGCATTCCAACATGCACATGAATTAGGTATGGCAACGGTCTTATGGTGCTACTTGCGAAATAATGCATTCAAGACCGAGGGTAAAGATTTCCACGTCTCTGCAGATTTAACCGGTCAGGCAAACCATCTTGGCGTTACCATCCAAGCGGATTTGATTAAACAAAAGCTACCGGAAAACAACGGCGGGTATGCTGCATTAAATATGGGCAATTCGAGTTATGGGAAGTTCGACAAACGGATTTATACCGAACTTGCCAGCGATAATCCGATTGATTTAACACGCTATCAAGTCGCAAATAACTACTTAGGACGTATCGGACTGATAAATTCCGGCGGCCCATCCGGCAAAAACGATTTCGGCGAAGCAGTACGCACGGCGATTATCAACAAACGCGCAGGTGGTATGGGACTAATCAGCGGACGGAAAGCATTCCAAAAACCGATGGTGGATGGTGTGAAACTGCTGAATACCATTCAGGACGTTTACCTTGCGGAAGAGATTACTATAGCGTAACGAATGTTGCCGGTTACGAACATCAATAAAAAAGCCAGACGAAAGTCTGGCTTTTTTATTTTCTATCGAATAAGTTATTTGACTAATACCATCTTCCGTACCGCGACATACGATCCGGCTTGCAAACGATAGAAATAGACTCCGGTGGCAAGCCGTGAACCATCAAATTGAACACGGTATGAACCGGCAGGACGATTTTCATTCACAAGTTGGGTAACCAATCTCCCATCGATACTATATACCGCCAAATTAACAGTACCCGATTTCGCAAGATCGAATCGAATGTCAGTAACCGGATTGAACGGGTTCGGTGTGTTCTGATGCAGATCAAACTTCGTAGGGAGCGCTTCGCGATTTAATACACCCGTAGTTCGAACATACATATTCACCGGCACATACAGTGGTGTATTGGAAGCGTCGCCATTGAGATAAATGTATCCAGCAAGGGTATCACCCAGCGACCGATTGTGTGAATCGAACAACATAGTAAACGTGGTACTTTGGCCAGCCGACACGAACAAATAATTCACCGACGGATATGCAAAGGCATGATTTTGACTAAAAATCATCGCATCCGTGGAGGGAATATTTTGTTGAAAGTGCATCATTACACAGTCGTTATAAATAGCATCCTGAATACCGACACACACATTCGAATATGTTGCCGGCATAGCACCATACTCAAAATAAATTTTCCCGGTATTGTCGAAAACCGCTTCACAGTTAATCGTATTTGAGGATGAACCAGAAAGCGGCACACCGAGGTATGCGACTATGACACGGTGATTCGAGAAGTCTGTCCGAACTTTAATTTGACCCGCCGCGGGATTCAAGTGTGCCCAATACAATGCCAAAATCGGGCCGACGATAGGTGTCGGTAAAGCATAGTTAATGGGTTCGGAATTTATCGGTTGTGTGAACGAAATAAAACCGTTGGTGGATACCCACATCGAATCGTAGTAGACACCAAAGAAATAAAAAGAGAACGGCATGATGTACGGACCACCGACCTGATTATTTCCCGACGGCCCGTTAAAGCCCGCTGATGGGTCAAACCATTGATATACAGGGCCAGTACCTTGTGCATTCGTTTCATCACCACGATACCCTTCGGAAGTGGTAGTTGAATTTAGGAATCCTTCATAGTCCGCATCACCGTTATTGGTAACGGTAATCGTTCGTCTGCTGGAATCGCTTGGGGCAAGCGAGACATTAATCGGGTTGGGAGTGACAGCTAAATACGCAGAACCGAGTATTTCCAAATCCGCATCGGTTGTATCGCAAATTGCAGAATTTAAATCAGACAAAATTCTAATTCGGACATGGCT